>NZ_CP138377.1:5850000-6075907 GCF_047902425.1 Pseudomonas macauensis
AGTGTCAGTATCAGTCCAGGTGGTCGCCTTCGCCACTGGTGTTCCTTCCTATATCTACGCATTTCACCGCTACACAGGAAATTCCACCACCCTCTACCGTACTCTAGTCAGGCAGTTATGGATGCAGTTCCCAGGTTGAGCCCGGGGATTTCACATCCATCTTACCAAACCACCTACGCGCGCTTTACGCCCAGTAATTCCGATTAACGCTTGCACCCTTCGTATTACCGCGGCTGCTGGCACGAAGTTAGCCGGTGCTTATTCTGTTGGTAACGTCAAAACAGCAAGGTATTAACTTACTGCCCTTCCTCCCAACTTAAAGTGCTTTACAATCCGAAGACCTTCTTCACACACGCGGCATGGCTGGATCAGGCTTTCGCCCATTGTCCAATATTCCCCACTGCTGCCTCCCGTAGGAGTCTGGACCGTGTCTCAGTTCCAGTGTGACTGATCATCCTCTCAGACCAGTTACGGATCGTCGCCTTGGTAGGCCTTTACCCCACCAACTAGCTAATCCGACCTAGGCTCATCTGATAGCGCAAGGCCCGAAGGTCCCCTGCTTTCTCCCGTAGGACGTATGCGGTATTAGCGTTCCTTTCGAAACGTTGTCCCCCACTACCAGGCAGATTCCTAGGCATTACTCACCCGTCCGCCGCTGAATCATGGAGCAAGCTCCACTCATCCGCTCGACTTGCATGTGTTAGGCCTGCCGCCAGCGTTCAATCTGAGCCATGATCAAACTCTTCAGTTCAATACTGCTTGGGTTTTGCGAAAACCCTAAACTTGGCTCAGCAATCGCATGCTCTATTTAAAGAGCTAAAACTCTCGAATTCACGAGTGTTACTTGCGCTGCTGATAATCAGTCGATCATCAGTCTTACATCACAAGCACCCACACGAATTGCTTGATTCGACTTGTTAAAGAGCAGTTGGTTAAGGCTTTCGTCTCAACCGAGGCGCGCATTCTACAGCAGCGTCTCATCTTGTCAAGCGTTGTTTTCGAAAATTTTCTTTTCTACTCAACCGCTTGCGCTTCGGAGAAGGAAGCCTTCTCACCAGCGGGAGGCGCATTCTACAGCGATCAAACTCACTGTCAAGCACCTCGATGATCTTCTTTTCGACTCACTGCCGGAGCAGCGAATGAAGAGTGGCAAGTGATTCACCTGCCGGACCACCACCCTCAGCTTCGAATCTTTGTAAGTACTTGATTTTCAAGCCCTTTCAGCGCTTCGTCGCTGGGAGTGGTGCGCATTATAGGGACTTAAAAAGACCCGTCAACGACTTTTTTAAACTTTCTGCAAAAAACTGTCCGACTGATCAATTTACCGCCACACCCTGCCCCACCAAGCGGCGCTCCTGGCGTAGCAGGTAGGCGCCCACCAGCAGACCAACCACACACAGGGCCACGACGTAGTAGGCCGGGCCCAGCGGGTCTTCCTTCATAAGGAGGGCAACCACCATGGGCGTCAGGCCACCGAAGATGGCGTAGGCAAGGTTGTAGGAGAAGGACAGGCCGGTGAAGCGCACTACCGGCGGGAAGGCATTCACCATGACGTAGGGCACCGCGCCAATGACACCGACGCACAGGCCGGTCACCGCGTACAGCGGGAACAGCCAGTCCGGATGCGCCTTGAGACTGGTGTAGAAGGTCCAGGAGACGACACCCAGCAGCACGCTGCCATATATAAAGGTACGACCGGCACCGATGCGATCGGCCAGGCGCCCGGACAGGATGCAGCCGACGCTAAGGAAAACGATGGCCAGGCTGTTGGCCTTCAAGGCGGTCGCCGCGTCGAAACCGTACACGCTCTGCAGCACCGACGGAGTCATCAGGATCACCACCACGATGCCGGCCGACAGCACCCAGGTCAGCAGCATGGACAACACCACCGCCGGACGATGCTCGCGCACCACCACACCCAGCGGTACCTCCTCGGCCAGTTGCTTGCGCAGTTGCAGCTCGGCGAATACCGGGGTCTCGTGCAGCCAGCGGCGCAAATAGACGGAGAACAGCCCAAAGATGCCGCCGAGCAGGAACGGAATCCGCCAGGCATAGGCTCGTACCTCCTCGGCACTGAAGACGCTGTTGATCAGTGTCGCCACCAGCGAACCGATGAGGATGCCGGCGGTCAGACCCGAAGTGAGCGTGCCGCAGGCATAGCCCACGTGGCGGTGCGGAACGTGCTCGGCGACGAAGACCCAGGCGCCCGGCACTTCACCACCGATGGCGGCGCCCTGGATGACACGCAGCAGCAACAGAGCCAGCGGCGCCCAGATGCCGATCTGCTCGTAGGTGGGCAGCAGGCCCATGATCAGCGTGGGAACCGCCATCAGGAAGATGCTCAGGGTGAACATCTTCTTGCGGCCCAGCAGGTCGCCGAAGTGCGCCATGACCACCCCGCCCAGCGGACGGGCCAGGTAACCGGCGGCAAACAGGCCGAAGGTCTGCAGTTGGCGCAGCCACTCGGGCATGTCGGCCGGGAAGAACAGCTTGCCGACCACGGTGGCGAAGAAGACGAAGATGATGAAGTCGTAGAACTCCAGGGCGCCGCCCAGGGCAGACAGGGACAGGGTCTTGTAGTCGCTGCGGGTCAACGGACGTGACGCGGGCGCGGCAGGAGCGTTCACAGAAGGCATTGTGATTATTCTCGGCAGGCAAGGCAGATGACGGCGACGTTGAGCCACCGGTGCCGAACCATAGCAAATTGCGCTTTGACGACACAGGCATGCGCGGACGGGGCAAAGTCGAAACCCTACGGTCGTCGTAGCCGGCCTTGCTCTATATAATGCTGTCAGGCCGATCAAAAGCTGTCCCAAGGCCTTGCACCGGCAGGTGTCTTGGGAGAGTTTTTCCACAACCTCACCATGAGTACGCCGGGGGCAAGAGGCCCTGACCTATGATCGAGCTCGAACAAGAAGATCCCATCCCGCAGGGTGACCTTGCCCTGCAGATTACCGCCCTGCCGCGCGAGACCAACGGCTTTGGCGACATCTTCGGTGGTTGGCTGGTGGCGCAGATGGATCTCGCCGGTACCGCCATGGCCAGCCGCATCGCGGGCGGCCGCGTCGCCACCGTGGCCATCGACCGCATGGCCTTCCTGGTCCCGGTCGCCGTTGGCGCACAGCTCTCCTTCTATACGCAATCGCTGGAAGTCGGCCGCAGCTCGATCCGCATGCTGGTCGAGGTGTGGAGCGATGACCCGCTGTCCAGCGAGTGGCGCAAGGTCACCGAAGCGGTGTTCGTCTTCGTCGCCATTGATGGCAGCGGTCGTACCCGTCCGGTTCCTCCGCGTCGTGGCTGAAAACTGAAAACGCCGGCTCTCTCGCCGGCGTTTTCGTCTTCGCGCTCCGTCTTTTTATTTCGGAATCAGCGCATCGGCTTTCCGCGCACCGGAGCACCGTTGGCCTTGTAGTAGTCAGCGGTGCTGCGGGGCAGCGCCTCACGGCCACGGATCTTATCGGCGATCTTCTCGGCCATCATGATGGTGGTGGCGTTGAGGTTGCCGGTGATGATCAGCGGCATGATCGAGGCGTCGACCACGCGCAGCCCCTGCATGCCATGCACACGGCCCTGGCCGTCGACCACCGCCATGTCGTCCTCGCCCATCTTGCAGGAGCAGGAGGGGTGGAAGGCGGTTTCCGCATGCTCGCGCACGAAGGCATCCAGTTCTGCATCGCTCTTCTTGTCCAGGCCCGGGCTGAGCTCGCGGCCCCGGAAGGGATCGAGTGCCGGCTGGTTCATGATTTCGCGGGTGAGGCGGATGCCATCGCGGAACTCCTGCCAGTCCTGCTCGGTGGACATGTAGTTGAACAGGATGCTCGGGTGCTTGCGCGGGTCGCGGGAGACCACGTTGATGCGGCCACGGCTGGGAGAGCGCATGGAGCCGACGTGGGCCTGGAAGCCATGCTCCTTCACCGCATTGCTGCCGTTGTAGTTAATTGCCACCGGCAGGAAGTGGTACTGGATGTTCGGCCACTCGAACTCCGGACGGGTGCGGATGAAGCCACCGGCTTCGAACTGGTTGCTCGCACCCAGGCCGGTGCCGAGGAACATCCACTCCGCGCCGATCTGCGGCTGATTCCACCATTGCAGCGCCGGGTAGAGCGAGACAGGTTGCTTGCAGGCGTACTGCAGGTACATCTCCAGGTGGTCCTGGAGATTCTGGCCGACGCCGGGCAGGTCATGCACCACGTCGATGCCCAGGTCGCGCAGCAGTGCCGACGGGCCAACACCGGAACGCTGCAGCAGCTGTGGCGAGGCGATGGCGCCGGAGCACACCAGTACTTCGCGGCGAGCGCGGACTTCCTTCAGGTCGTTGTCGTTGCCGTGCAGATAGGTCGCACCGACGGCGCGCTTGCCACTGAACAGGATGCGGTCGGTCAGCGCGTGGGTGACGATGGTCAGGTTCGGACGCTCGCGGGCCTGGTCCAGGTAGCCGCGTGCGGTGCTGGAGCGGCGGCCCTGCGGGGTCACGGTACGGTCCATCGGACCGAAGCCTTCCTGCTGGTAGCCGTTGAGGTCTTCGGTACGCGGGTAGCCCGCCTGCACGCCGGCCTCGACCATGGCGTGGAACAGCGGATTGTTGCCGGCCTTGGGTGTGGTCACGCTCACCGGACCGTTGCCGCCATGGTAATCGTTCGGCCCGATGTCACGGGTCTCGGCCTTGCGGAAGTACGGCAGGCAGTCGAGGTAGGTCCAGTCTTCCAGGCCCTTGGCCTGGGCCCAGCCATCGAAGTCCATGGCGTTGCCGCGGATGTAGCACATGCCGTTGATCAGCGAGGAACCGCCCAGGCCCTTGCCGCGGCCGCACTCCATGCGACGGTTGTTCATGTGCGGCTCGGGATCGGTCACATAGGCCCAGTTGTAGCGACGACCCTGCAGCGGGTAGGCCAGCGCGGCCGGCATCTGGGTGCGGAAGTCGGCGCGGTAGTCCGGGCCGCCGGCCTCGAGCAGCAGGACGCTGACGTCGGCGTCTTCGGTCAGACGGGTCGCCAGTACGTTACCGGCGGAACCGGCACCGATGATGATGTAGTCGAATTCCTGGGACATGCAGGCCTTCCTCTTTTTCAGGCACGACACCGCCCGCGACGCGTGCGCGTCGGTGTCTGCGTATTCGGGATGGCCGGTGGTCAGGGAGTGGGGCCTGCGACCGGCCGTTCAGGGCTCGCTCGCGGCGGTCAGAACACCGAGGCGTAGTCGCCCAGCTCTACCTGCACGGATTTGATGCGAGTGTAGTGAGCCAGGGTGGTCAGACCGTTCTCACGACCGACACCCGATTGCTTGTACCCGCCAACCGGCATTTCGGCCGGCGACTCGCCCCAGGTGTTGATCCAGCAGATGCCCGCCTCCAGACGGTGGATCGCACGGTGCGCGCGGGCCAGGTCCTGGGTCACGACGCCGGCGGCCAGGCCGTACTCGGTGTCGTTGGCGCGGCGGATGGCTTCGTCTTCGGTGTCGTAGACGAGGATGCTCATGACCGGCCCGAAGATTTCCTCACGGACGATGGTCATGTCGTCGCGGCAGTCGGTGAACACGGTCGGCGCAACGTACGCACCCTTGGCGAACTCGCCCTGGGTGACGCGCTCGCCACCGCACAGCAGGCGGGCCTTCTGTTCCTTACCGGACTCGATGTAGGAGAGCACGCTCTCCATGTGCGCGAAGCTGGTCAGCGGACCGAAATTGGTGTTTTCGTCCTGCGGGCTGCCCAGGCGAATGCGCTTCACGCGCTCGACGACCTTCTCCTCGAAGCGTGCCTGCAGGTTGCGCGGGATGAACACGCGGGTGCCGTTGGTGCACACCTGGCCGGAACTGAAGAAGTTGGCCATGACGGCGATGTCGGCGGCGCGGTCGAGGTTGGCGTCTTCGAAGATGATCAGCGGCGACTTGCCGCCCAGCTCCATGGTGACTTCCTTGAGCGAGGAACTCGAGGCGCTGGCCATGACCTTCTTGCCGGTGGAGGTGCCGCCGGTGAAGGAGATCTTCTCGATGAGCGGGTGCTCGGTCAGCCACTGGCCGACTTCGCGGCCGCTGCCGGTGAGGACGTTGAACACGCCATCGGGCAGGCCGGCCTCGGTGTAGATTTCAGCGAGTTTCAGTGCGGTCAGCGGGGTAACTTCGCTGGGCTTGAAGATCATCGCGTTGCCGGCGGCCAGGGCCGGGGCGGATTTCCACAGGGCAATCTGCACCGGGTAGTTCCAGGCGCCGATGCCGGCGACCACGCCCAGCGGCTCGCGGCGGGTGTAGACGAAGCTGGTCTCGCGCAGCGGAATCTGTTCGCCTTCGATGGCCGGAACCAGGCCTGCGTAGTACTCGAGCACGTCGGCGCCGGTGACGATGTCGACGTTGCGGGTCTCGGCCAGCGGCTTGCCGGTGTCGAGAGTTTCCAGTTCGGCCAGCTCATCGTTGCGCTGGCGGAGGATTTCCACAGCGCGGCGCAGGATGCGCGAGCGCTGCATGGCGGTCATCGCCGCCCAGACCTTCTGCCCTTCTACCGCGCTTTGCACGGCGCGCTCGACGTCGTCCTTCGAGGCGCGCTGAACCTGGGCGAGCACTTCACCGTTGGCCGGATTGATGGTTTCGAAGGTGGCGCCGCTGGTGGCTTCCACGTAGCGACCGCCGATGTAGAGCTTCTGTACTTCGAATCGAGCCATGGTGATGGTGTCCTCTCTTATTAGGTGTCAGTGCGCAAGGCCGGCGCAGCGGGCTATCCCGCCTGTTTCGCCAGTTGTTGATCGAGGTAGTCGTACGCGATGGCCAGTGCCTGCTCGGTGTCGAAGGCATCGCCCGAGAGCGCGCCACGCAGCCACAGTCCATCGATCAGCGCTGCCAGCCCACGGGCCGCCGCGCGCGCTTCGGCGATCGGCAACACCCGGCGCAGCTCGCAGCACAGGTTTGAATACAAACGGTGGTCGTTGACCCGCTGCAGGCGGCGCAACGACGGCTGGTGCATGCTGGTTGCCCAGAACGCCAGCCAGGTTTTCATCGCCGGCCCGTTGACCTGGCTCGCATCGAAGTTGCCTTCGATGATCGCGCGCAGGTGCGAGCGCGGCTCGTCATCCTTCAGGGCCTGGCGGCGTTCGCCGACGGCCTTGTTCAGCGCCAGCATCAGGTGGCGCATCGTCGCTTCCAGGAGTCCGTTCTTGTCCTGGAAGTAGTGGCTGATGATGCCGTTGGAGACCCCCGCCAGGCGGGCGATCAGGGCGATGCTGGCGTCACCCATGCCCACCTGGTCCACCGCCTCGAGAGTGGCGTGGATCAATTGGGAACGGCGAATCGGCTGCATACCGACCTTGGGCATTTCGTCTCTCCTCTTCGCCTGGACGTACCTGTGCCGTCCGGCGACTTGTTGGCCAGTCTATTTTGTTTTTATTGAACGTTCAATCAACTAAGAATAAGCTGCGCTCCGTGAACCTCTCCGAGCCTTGTGTGCAAGCGGGCCCGAGCCGTTCATCGCCGCATTTCCATCCAACCTTCAAGGATCGCAGAATCCAGGTGGTAAGTGTCATGCGGCAGTGCTGTGTCTGTGGTTTGCGGCCCGTCGCCGTGCCTTAGTCGCACTCGTCGCCGGCCGCCATGCGTTCACTGTCATGGGGTCATCCTCCAAATGAGTACTGCTTCGCCAATAAAAACAAACGAGCAGGTACGTCTGAATCCGATCGTCTTCTACGGTTCCACCGTGCTGATCCTGGTTCTGACCGCCGCCCTCATTCTCTTTCCCGACAGCGCCGGTGCGGTCCTGAACCGCACACAAGCGTGGCTCTCGCACAGTTTCGGCTGGTACTACATGCTGGCCATCGGGAGCTATCTGTTCTTCGTCCTCTGGGTCGCGTTCTCGCGCTACGGCCAGCTGAAACTCGGCGCCGACCATGAGAAGCCGGACTTCAGCTATGGCGCCTGGGCCGGCATGCTGTTCTCCTCCGGCATCGGTATCTCGCTGCTGTACTTCGCTGCCTCCGAGCCCATCGACCACCTCTACCATCCGCCGGAAGGCGTGGCGGGCACCCCTCAGGCGGCACGCCAGGCGCTGCAGCTGACCTTCCTGCACTGGGGCGTGCACGGCTGGGCGATCTACGCGCTGGTCGGCCTGGCCGTCGGCTACTTCGCCTACCGCCACCGCCAACCGCTGGCCCTGCGTTCAGCGCTGCTGCCGATCCTCGGTGAGCGCTGGGTGAAGGGCGGCGCCGGCCACGCGGTGGACTGCTTCGGCATCTTCGTCACCCTGCTCGGTCTTGTGACCAACCTGGGGATCGGCGCGCTGCAGGTGTCCTCGGGCATCGAGTACCTGACCGGCATGGAGCACTCCAAGACCACCCTGCTGATCGTGCTGCTGGTGATGAGCCTGGTCGCCACCCTTGCGGCGGTGTCCGGCATCGAGAAAGGCATCCGCCGGCTGTCCAACCTGAACATCGTGCTGTTCAGCTCGCTGCTGCTGTTCGTGCTGGTCTGCGGTTCCACCCTGGAGTTGCTCAACGGTTTCGTGCAGAACCTGGGCGACTACCTCAACGGCCTGGTACTCAAGACCTTCGACCTCTACGTCTACACCGGCGGCGGTGCTGGCAAGAACGAAGAATGGCTGGGTCTGTGGACCCTGTTCTACTGGGCCTGGTGGATCTCCTGGGCGCCCTTCGTCGGCATGTTCATCGCCCGTATTTCCCGTGGCCGCACCGTGCGCGAGCTGGTCATGGGCGTGCTGCTGATCCCGCTGGGCTTCACCCTCGCCTGGCTCTCGGTGTTCGGCAACAGCGCGGTGGACCTGGTGATGAACCACGGCGCCGTCGACCTGGGCAAGGCCGCGCTGGAGCAGCCGTCGATGTCGATCTACCTGCTGCTGGAGCACTACCCGCTGGCCAAGGTGGTGATCGGCATGTCGATCTTCGTCGGCTTCGTGCTGTTCCTCACCCCGGCCGACTCCGGCTCGGTGATGCTGGCCAACCTGTCGCGCCAGGGCGGCGACCTCGACGAGGACGCCCCGCACTGGCTGCGTATCCTCTGGTCGATAGTGATCACCCTGGTGACCATCGGCCTGCTGTTCGCCGGCAACTTCACGGCCATGCAAACCGTGGTGGTGCTGGCCGGCCTGCCGTTCTCGGCGGTGCTGATCCTGTTCATGTTCGGCCTCTACAAAGCCATGAAGGCGGATTACGAGGCGCTGCACGGCCAGGCCACGTCACCGGCCCTGGCACCCGCGACCTGATCTCCCCGGCGGTGTCGCCCGACGCCGCCAGCCTGCCAAGGCAGGCCCTTTCGCCCGGCCCCGCGCCGGGCTTTTCTTTTCCGCGGGTTGACCTGGGCCGCTCAGGCACCGGCGCTGGCGAGCGACTATGGTGTCTGCGAAACCTTTCGTGGAGACAGTCATGAGCGACAACCCCCTCTGGCAGGCCCTCGGCCAACACTGGAAATGGATCGCCCTGCGCGGTGTGGCGGCGGTGATCTTCGGCGTACTGGCGATCGCCTGGCCGGCCATCGCCCTGGCCGTACTGGTCCTGGTCTGGGGCGCCTACGCCTTCGTCGACGGGGTGTTCACCCTGCTCGCCGCCGCGCGCATGCGCGAATCGGGCAGGCCGATCTGGCCGCTGGTACTGGTCGGCCTGCTGAGTGTCGGCGCAGGGCTGGTGGCGTTCTTCTGGCCGGCGCTGACGGCGCTCGGCCTGCTCATGCTGATCGCCGCCTGGGCGCTGGTCATCGGCGTGCTGCAGATCATCGCGGCAATCCGCCTGCGCAGGGCATTGGCCAACGAATGGTGGCTGGGTCTTTCCGGGGCGCTGTCGGTGCTGTTCGGGGTGATGATGATCGCCAACCCCGGTGCCGGCGCGGTCGCGGTGGCCTGGGTGATCGGCGCCTACGCGGTGTTCTTCGGCGTGATGCTGGTACTGCTCGCCCTGCGCCTGCGCAAGACCTCGACCTTCAATGCCTGAGCGGGACTGGTGCCTGCTGCGCCTGGACGACAACGGCAACCGCTTCGTCATGCGTCGCCAGCTGACCCGCGCCGAGGCCGAAGCCCTGGCGCGGGACTACCAGGCGCGCGGGCACAAGCAGACCTACTGGGCGGAGCGGGAGGGGCAGGCTGATGCCGGGCTTCCGCGTTCGCGGGAGTAACGGACTCTCCACTGCCGCAGAAGCGTAGCGCGTATAACGTTCGACGTTATACGCCGTTTCACCAAGGCCGCAGGTCGCTCCGAGGTCGACCGTGGAGGTTCCGATAGGCATGGTGTATCGGCGTACAACCGCGAACGGTTGTACGCCCTACTGCCACGCCTTGCGCAACGCCTTCAAGGCTTCGGCGATCCGCGCCTCGGGCACCGCCGCGAAGCCCAGGACCAGCCCGGCGCGCTGATCTTCCGGCTCGGTGGACTCCGGCAGCCAGTAGTCGCTCAGCGCATTCACCTCCACACCCACGGCCAGCGCACGCTGCACCAGTTCGAGTTCGCGCTCGCGACTGTCGACCCGCACGCACAGGTGCAGCCCCGCTTCCACCGTCGGCATCGGAGCGCAGCCGGCGACCTCCGGCCAGCCGCGCAGCAACGCATCGCGCCGACTGCGCGCCGCCCGGCGCATGCGGCGGACGTGACGCTGGAAATGCCCTTCGGCGATGAAGTCGGCCATCACCCGCTGGGTACCGACCTCCGAGTGCCGCACATCCAGCGCGCGACGCCGGGCGAAGGCCTGCGCCAGCGCCGGAGGGACCACGAGGTAGCCCAGGCGCAGCGCGGGGAAGGCGATCTTGCAGAAGGTGCCGACGTAGAGCACCCGGTCATGGCGATCCAGCGCAGCCAGCGGCATCAATGGCGTTCCGCTGTAGCGGTACTCGCCGTCGTAATCATCCTCGACTATCCAGCCACCGCGGCGCTCGGCCCATTCCAGCAGCTCCAGGCGCCGCGCCAGGGACAGGGTCACCCCGGTCGGGTACTGGTGCGAGGGTGTGACATACACCAGCCGGCAGTCCGACAGCCGTTCCAGGTGCGAAGTGCACAGGCCGTCGGCATCCACCGGCACGCCGTGCAGCCGTGCGCCCGCCGTGGCGAAGGCGTGGCCAGCGGCGCGGTAGCCGGGATTCTCGATGGCCGCGCCGTCACCTTCGGCCAGCAGCACCTGGGCGCACAGCGCGATGCCCTGCTGGGCGCCGCTGGTGATGATGATCTGCTGGGCGTCGCAATGCAGGCCGCGTGTGCTGCGCAGGTAGGCGGCGACCAGCTCGCGCAGGCGCTGCTCGCCCGCCGGGTCGCCGTAGCCCAGGCAGTCCAGCGGCGGGTCGCGCCAGAAGCGCGCCTGCAACCGTGCCCAGGTGTCGAAGGGGAACAGGTCGAAAGCCGGCACGCCGACGCGGAAGGCGCGCGGCGCACCGCTGGGCGGCAGCGGCAGGTGGTGCCGCGCCAATCGTTCGAGTGACGGCGCATCCGGACTGCGCGCCTCGCCGCGCACGGCGTCCATCGATGGCTGAACCCGATCGGCCACATAGGTGCCGTCGCCGGTGCGCCCTTCGATGTAACCCTCGGCATAAAGCTGCTCGTAGGCGCGCACCACGGTATTGCGCGAAACGCCCAGGGACGCCGCCAGGTCGCGGCTCGCCGGCAATCGCGAGCGCGCCGCCAGGCGGCCGTCGAGGATGCGCTCGCGTAGCGCCTGGAACAGTTGCACACCCAGCGGACGCGCGGGATCGAGGCGAATGCCGGAAGGGTTGAAGGGCAGCGGGACACTCATGCGGGTGAATTCCGAAGGGACGGCAATGGTTCCTTTGATTTCACCATGAATGGCTCTTTAGCAGAACCAATTCCCAACCTAGGCTGTAACCATTCCAACCCAAACAAGGCCGTCACCATGTCTTCCGCTGTCGAGATCCGCCCTGTCACCGCCGCCGATCACGCCGCCTGGCTGCCGCTCTGGCAGGGTTACCAGCGCTTCTACAAGACCACCATTGATGAGGCCACCAGCGCCCTGACCTGGCAGCGCTTCCTCGACCCCGCCGAGCCCATGCACGCCGCCCTCGCCTGGAGGGACGGCGTTGCCATCGGCATGGTGCATTTCATCTACCACCGCTCCTGCTGGACCCAGGGCGACTACGTCTACCTGCAGGACCTGTTCGTCGCCGAAGACCAGCGCGGTGGCGGCATCGGCGCGGCGCTGATCGAGCACGTCTACGCCGACGCCCGCGCCAACGGCGCCTCGCGGGTGCACTGGCTGACCCACGAGACCAACACCGACGCCATGTTCCTCTACGACCGGATCGCCGACCGTTCCGGATTCGTCCAGTACCGCAAGATCATCTGACCGGGAGCGCCCCATGACTGAGCAACACCCCCTTAACTGGCGCCCGGTCGCCAGCCCCGAACGCCGCACCCTGCCCGGCCGCTACGTGAACCTGGCGCCACTGGACCCGGCCACCCACGGCGACGACCTGTGGCAGGCGCTGCAAGGCCCGGACTGTGACCCGCGGCTGTGGGACTACCTGCCCTACGGCCCGTTCAGCGAACGGACGAGCTTCGACGAGTGGCTGGCCGGCAACGCCGCCAGCGCCGACCCGATGTTCTTCGCCGTGATCGACCGCGCCAGCGGCCACGCCGTGGGCCTGCTCAGCTTCCTGCGCATCACCCCCAGGGACGGCGTGATCGAGATCGGCCACATCGCCTTCGGCCGCGTCATGCAACGCACCCCGGGCTCCACCGAGGCGGTCTACCTGCTCGCCCGGCTGTCCTTCGAACTGGGTTACCGACGCCTGGAATGGAAGTGCAACGCGCTCAACGCCCGCTCGATGCGCGCGGCGCAACGCCTGGGCTTCACCTTCGAGGGCACCTTCCGCCAGCACATGGTGGTGAAGGACCATAACCGCGACACGGCCTGGTTCTCCATCATCGACAGCGAGTGGCCACGCTGCCAGCAGGCCTTCGAGGCCTGGCTGGGTGCATCCAACTTCGATAGCGAAGGGCTGCAGCGGAGGCACCTGGCGGACCTGCGCCTGCGCTGATCTTTTCATTCTCCGGGAACTGCCCGACGTGCGGAGGATCGGTGATACTGAATCCTTCCCATCGCAGCCCCGGAGACCACCATGAGCAGCGATATCCAGACTCCCCGTGTCGAGCAGGTGCAGGTCGACGAACTGCCCTGCTGGCGTATCCACACCGCCCATGGTGAGGCCCTGATCGCCCAACAGGGCGCACAACTGCTGAGTTACCAGCCCCACGAGCAGCCGCCGCTGGTGTGGCTGAGCGAAACCGCCGAGTTCCACCATGGCCAGTCCCTGCGTGGTGGCGTTCCGGTGTGCTGGCCCTGGTTCGGCAACCTGGAACGCAACCCGGTGGATGTCCGGGCCGCCTTCGCCGGCGACAGCGCCCCGGCCCACGGCCTGGTGCGCGCAGTGGACTGGCAGCTGGACGACATCGCCGACGAGCTGGGCGAGCTGGCCGTGCACTTCAGCATCGATGCCCGCCACGGCCTGCCCGGCTGGCCGCACTCGGCTCGCCTGGAACTGGTGATGCGCTTCGGCGAGCGCCTGGTCCTGGAAATGACCACCCACAACCTTGGCGACAAGCCGCTGCCGATCAGCCAGGCGCTGCACACCTACTTCGCAGTGAGCAACAGTCGCGAGATCAGCATCGACGGCCTGCAGGGCTGCCGTTACATCGAAACCCTGGAGAACTGGGAGGAGCGCCAGCAGCACGGCCTGGTGCGCATCGCCGGGGAAACCGACCGCATCTACCTGGACGTGGAGAAGCGCCTGGTGATCCGCGATCCGCTCTGGGAGCGCGGTATCCACATCCAGGCCAGCGGCTCGCGCTCGGCGGTGGTATGGAACCCGTGGATCGACAAGGCCGCGCGCCTGTCGCAGTTCCCCGACGACGCCTGGGAAAACATGCTGTGCATCGAGACCGCGCGGGTCTGGGACGACGTGATGAGCGTGGCGCCGGGGCGCAGCGAGACGATGAAGGTGGAAATCTGGAGTGAGCCGCTGAAAAGCTGAGCCGTAGGGCGTACAACCGTTCGCGGTTGTACGCCGATACCCCCACCCCATGGTCAGCGCCACGGCTGAACCCGGGGCGCCCTGAAGCCAAGGCCAATTAGCGTATAACGCGGAGCGTTATACGCCCTACGGTCCCTCGCGAACTGCGCCGGCACCATTCCAATCGCGGACAGAGTCCCTCCTACAAAAGCCGGCTCTTACAGATCGCTCTCCTCCACCGGCCGCACCCTGGCGTCATCGATGGCGTAGGCCGCGTCGGCCATTTCGTTGCTGACCTTCTCGATCTTCAGCGTGCCGCTGACCCAGATGGGGCTGTAGATGTCGTCGAGCTTGATGCCCTTGGGGTAGCGCACCAGCACGATCTGGTTCGGCGGCGGCGGCGGCACGTGGATGCAGGCGCCCGGATAGGGCACCAGGAAGAACTCGGTGACCCGGCCCTTGGCATCATTCTCCAGCGGTACCGGGTAGCCGCCCAAGCGCAGTGCCTTACCGTTCAGCGCGGCGACGGTTCGGGTGGAATACATCACCTGCGGCAGCTTCTTGTCGCTCTGCTTCAGGCCGCCCTTGTTGGTGAAGGTGCCATTGGCCTCGGGGCCGTTGTGGGTGATTTCCGGCATGTCTTCGAGCGCCTTGCGGTCGCTGGGCGGCATCAGGGACAGCCAGTCGGTTTCGGGAAGTTCGGCGGCGGACGCCAGGGAAGTCAGCAGCACCAGGCTGCAGGCGAGCAATGTACGGCGCATCGTGGACTCGAAAGGCCCGGTCGGGCACAGGCGGGATGTTCCTCCAGCGCCCTCCCCCTGGCGGGAGAGGGCCGGAAATCACCGTCAATTCTTCTTGATCAGACCGTAAATGACCAGCAGGACGATGGCGCCGATCACCGCGCCGATGAAGCCCGCCGCCTGGCCCGCGGCATAGATGCCCAACGCCTGGCCGCCGTAGGTGGCCAACAGCGAGCCGCCGATGCCGATCAGGATGGTCATGATCCAGCCCATGCTGTCATCGCCGGGCTTCAGAAAGCGTGCGATGAGTCCGACGATCAGGCCGATGACGATGGTTCCGATTAATCCCATGACAGTCCCTCCTTGTGGGTTGAGCGCGGTGGGTGCGCGCCTGTCATGGGACAGTGTAGAAAAGGCCGGCGTTCCGTGTTTCCCCGCGCGGCAGAGCGAGCGTCGGTGTTTCGCGGCCCTTACAGCACTCTGGAAATCAGGCAGAAAAAAAGCCGCGTCAGCGATTGACGCGGCTTTTTCATACGCGAATCAGCCAGCCGTCAGGCCTTGGCGATCAGCGCCTCGACTTCGGCGATGCGCGCCTTGAGCGTCGGCAGATCGGAGCTACGCAAGGTGGCGTGGCCGACCTTGCGCCCAGCCTTGAAGGCCTTGCCGTAGTGATGCAGGTGGCAGTCGGCGATGTTCAGCACGTCGGCCACCGGCGGCACTTCGCCGATGAAATTGAGCATGGCGCTCTCGCCCACCTTGGCGGTGGAGCCCAGCGGCAGGCCGGCAACGGCGCGCAGGTGGTTCTCGAACTGACTGCACTCGGCGCCTTCGATGGTCCAGTGGCCGGAGTTGTGCACGCGCGGAGCGATCTCGTTGGCCTTCAGGCCGCCGTCGACCTCGAAGAACTCGAAGGCCAGCACGCCGACGTACTGCAGCTTGTCCAGCACGCGGCCGACGTAGTCTTCGGCCAGCTTCTGCAGCGGGTGGTCAGTGCTGGCCACGGACAGGCGCAGGATGCCGCTCTCGTGGGTGTTGTGCACCAGCGGGTAGAAGCGGGTTTCGCCATCGCGGGCGCGTACCGCCACCAGCGAGACTTCGCCAGTGAAGGGCACGAAGCCTTCGAGGATGCAGGGCACGCTGCCCAGCTCGGCGAAGGCGCCGGTGACGTCCTCGGGCTTGCGCAGGACCTTCTGGCCCTTGCCGTCGTAGCCCAGGGTGCGGGTCTTCATCACCGCCGGCAGGCCGATGCTGGCTACCGCGGCGTCGAGATCAGCCTGGGACTGCACATCGGCGAAGGCCGGGGTGGGGATGCCCAGGTCCTTGAACATGGACTTCTCGAACCAGCGGTCGCGGGCGATGCGCAGCGATTCGGCGTTCGGGTAGACCGGCACGAACTGAGAGAGGAAGGCCACGGTCTCGGCCGGCACGCTCTCGAACTCGAAGGTCACCAGGTCGACTTCATCGGCCAACTGACGCAGGTGCTCCTGGTCGCTGTAATCGGCGCGGATGTGCTCGCCGAGCGCTTGCGCGCAGGCGTCCGGAGCCGGATCGAGGAAGGCGAAGTTCATGCCCAGCGGCGTACCCGCCAGGGACAACATGCGGCCGAGCTGACCGCCACCGATGACACCGATTTTCATGGTTCGAGCCTGTGCTTGCTGACACTGTTCGGGGGCGCCGCGCGGGCGCCCATTGCTCACGCGTCGCGCGGGTCCGGATTGTCCAGGACCGATTCGGTCTGGGTGGTGCGGAACTGCTTCAGCGCTTCGTGATATTTCGGGTACTTGCCGCCCAGGATGCTGGCGGCCAGCAGTGCTGCGTTGGTGGCGCCAGCCTTGCCGATGGCCAGGGTGGCGACCGGGACGCCCGCCGGCATCTGCACGATGGACAGCAGCGAGTCGACGCCCGAGAGCATGGAGGACTGCACCGGCACGCCGAGCACCGGCAGGTGGGTCTTGGCGGCGCACATGCCCGGCAGGTGGGCGGCACCGCCGGCACCGGCGATGATCACTTCGATGCCGCGGCCATCGGCCTCTTCGGCGTACTGGAACAGCAGGTCCGGGGTGCGGTGGGCGGAAACCACCTTCACTTCGTACGGAATGCCGAGCTTGTCCAGCATGTCCGCGGTGTGGCTCAGGGTGCTCCAGTCGGATTTGGAACCCATGATCACGCCAACCAGTGCGCTCATCGTCGTGCCTCTCTCAAGTGCGCTCTTGTGCGCGTCAGAAACCAACAAGCCACGCTCGTCGGGGCGTGGCTTGTACGTGGCCAAACCGGCGGGCAGTGCCGGCTTGAAGGCGGCGCAGTATACCGCAAAGGGCGCAGCGGAGTGCACTGTGCGTGACCGTTGGTCCCGATTTCGTCATTCAGAAGCCGACGGAGGCCGCGACAACTTCGGAAAAGCTTGCCGCAGCTCAAGATGGCCTAGGCTCAGAGGCTCAGACTCGTCTGACAACCCTGCCCGGATGGGGCAGGAACCTCACCCTTCAAGGAGCGAGTGCAATGTCCATGACCCTGCCCACGACCATGAAAGCCGCCGTCGTCCATGCCTTTGGCGAGCCGCTGCGGATCGAGGAAGTCAAAGTCCCGCTGCCCGGCCCCGGACAGATTCTGGTGAAGATCGAAGCCTCCGGCGTCTGCCACACCGACCTGCACGCTGCCGAAGGCGACTGGCCGGTGAAGCCTGCCCTGCCCTTCATTCCCGGCCATGAAGGCGTCGGTTTCGTCGCAGCGGTCGGTGCCGGCGTCACCCGCGTGAAGGAAGGCGACCGTGTCGGCGTGCCCTGGCTGTACACCGCCTGCGGCTGCTGCGAGCACTGCCTGACCGGCTGGGAAACCCTGTGCGAGCACCAGCAGAACACCGGCTATTCGGTGAACGGCGGCTACGCCGAGTACGTACTGGCGGACCCGAACTATGTCGGCATCCTGCCGAAAAATGTCGGCTTCACCGAGATCGCGCCGATCCTCTGCGCGGGCGTCACCGTCTACAAGGGCCTGAAGGAAACAGAAGCACGCCCCGGCCAGTGGGTGGCGATCTCCGGCATCGGCGGCCTCGGCCACGTCGCCGTGCAGTACGCCAAGGCCATGGGCCTGCACGTGGTGGCGGTCGACGTGGATGACGCCAAGCTGGAGCTGGCCAAGCGCCTGGGTGCCAGCCTGACCATCAACGCGAAGAAGGAAGACCCGGTCGAAGTGGTGCAGCGCGATATCGGCGGCGCCCACGGCGTGCTGGTCACAGCGGTGTCCAACAGCGCCTTCGGCCAGGGCATCGGCATGGCCCGCCGCGGCGGCACCGTGTCACTGGTCGGCCTGCCGCCGGGCGACTTCCCCACGCCGATCTTCGACGTGGTGCTCAAGGGCCTGCACATCACCGGATCCATCGTCGGCACCCGCGCCGACCTCCAGGAAGCCCTCGACTTCGCCGGCGAAGGCCTGGTCAAGGCCACCGTCAGCGCCGGCAAGCTGGATGACATCAACGCCATCCTCGACCGCATGCGCGCCGGGCAGATCGAAGGGCGGATCGTGGTGGAGATGTAGGACCAGCGCGCGGGACGGGCTCTCGTCCCGCGCCTCACCACTCCGGCCTTATCCGCGAACCGGTCGTAATGAGTGTCCCGGCTTCGCCGGGATTTCGCGGAGAAGCTCCGCTCCTACGAGATGCATCTGCGCTCGGGTTGGCCCTCAACCTAACCCAGGGTGAGAGGGGACCGTCCGGTGCAGTACGAAACTACTCTGTCAGCCGGCACGATCTGGCTCCCTCTCCCTGAGGGAGAGGGCTGGGGTGAGAGGGAAAGCCCTGGCACAGATTCAGCCGGGACAAGACAGTTGCTCCTACGAAAGCATCGCGGAGCCGCGACTTCAGGGCGCTCCAGGCTCGGCCATGACGCCGACCATGAGTGCGGTGTATCGGCGTACAACCGCGAACGGTTGTACGCCCTACGCAGTCGGCGCCTCAGGGCGTCTCGCCCAACCCCAGCCCGCCCTCCAGCTTGCGCCACAGCAGGCGGATCTGCGCCTTGCGCACCAGGGCGCAGCGATACAGGCGAATCTCCTGCGGGACGATCCAGTGCGGACCGCCGCACAGCGCCAGCTCGCCGCGCGCCAGCTCCGACTCCATGCTCAGGCGCGGCACCCAGGCCACGCCCATGCCTTGCAGCGCCATGCTCTTGAGGCTGTCGGCCATCGCCGTTTCATAGACGGTGGTGTAGCGCAGGTTGCGCTGGCGCAGCAGCAGGTTCACCCCGCGGCCGAGGAAGGCGCCGGCGCTGTAAGCCAGCAGCGGCACGCTCTGGCCGCTGTCCAGGTCATAGAGCGGCAGGCCGGCGGAGTTCACCGCGCACACCGGGAGCATCTCGGTGCGGCCCAGGTGCAGCGAAGGGAAGACTTCCGGGTCCATCTGCAACGCGGCGTCCGGGTCATAGAAGGCCAGCATCAGGTCGCAGCCGCCTTCGCGCAGCAGGTGCACGGCCTCGCCGACGTTGGTCGCCACCAGGCGGCTGGCGATGTTCAGGCCCTCGGAGCGCAGGCGGGCGATCCACGAAGGGAAGAACCCCAGCGCCAGGGAGTGGGCAGCGGCGAATTGCAGCACCTCGCCCTGCCCGCCTTCGAGGTGGTGCAGGTGGCGCACCACCTGGCCGAGCTGCTCGACTACCGCGCGGGCGGTGACCAGGAACAGCTGCCCGGCTTCGGTCAGCTCGATGGGGGTGCGCTGGCGGTTCACCAGGGTCAGCCCCAGGGCATCCTCCAGGCTGCGGATGCGCCGGCTGAACGCCGGCTGCGTCACGAAGCGTTTCTCCGCCGCCTGGGAAAAGCTGCGGGTGGCGGCCAGGGTGCTGAAGTCTTCCAGCCATTTGGTTTCGAGGTTCACGTCATCTCCAGCGCGGCGCCGCGCTTGATCGATTGGTCAGGAGCCGGGCGCGCGTAGCACAGCCACACGCTCGCCGTCATCCATTCGTCACAGCGTACATTATGCCGTTTGTGCATGAGGCAGCTTTTAACAGCATTGGCCGACGATCGGCGAAATCCCTAGTCTACCGGGCATCGCGGCACTGGCCGTGTTTCTCTGAGACAATCCCCGTCATGTCCCCTGTTGCATCGTTCCGCATCGAGAAAGACCTCCTCGGCACCCTCGAAGTACCTTCTGACGCCTACTACGGCATCCAGACCCTGCGCGCTGTGAACAACTTCCGCCTCTCGGGCGTGCCGCTGTCGCACTACCCGAAGCTCGTCGTCGGTCTGGCGATGGTCAAGCAAGCGGCAGCCGATGCCAACCACCAGCTCGGCCACCTGTCGACCGAGAAGCACGCCGCCATCAGCGAAGCCTGTGCTCGCCTGATCCGTGGCGACTTCCACGACCAGTTCGTGGTGGACATGATCCAGGGCGGCGCCGGCACCTCGACCAACATGAACGCGAACGAAGTCATCGCGAACATCGCGCTCGAAGCCATGGGCCATGCCAAGGGTGAGTACAAGTACCTGCACCCGAACAACGATGTGAACATGGCGCAGTCGACCAACGACGCCTACCCGACCGCCATCCGCCTGGGCCTGCTGCTGGGTCACGACACCCTGCTGGCCAGCCTCGACAGCCTGATCCAGGCCTTCGCCGCCAAGGGCGAAGAGTTCGCCGGCGTACTGAAGATGGGCCGTACCCAGCTGCAGGACGCTGTGCCGATGACCCTCGGCCAGGAGTTCAAAGCCTTCGCCACCACCCTGGGCGAAGACCTCGACCGCCTGCGTCGCCTGGCGCCGGAACTGCTGACCGAAGTGAACCTCGGCGGCACCGCCATCGGCACCGGCATCAACGCCGACCCCGGCTACCAGAAGCTGGCCGTCGAGCGCCTGGCAGCCATCAGCGGCCAGCCGGTCGTCCCGGCCGCCGACCTGATCGAAGCCACCTCCGACATGGGCGCCTTCGTGCTGTTCTCCGGCATGCTCAAGCGTACCGCGGTCAAGCTGTCGAAGATCTGCAACGACCTGCGCCTGCTCTCCAGCGGTCCGCGTACCGGCATCAACGAGATCAACCTGCCGGCTCGCCAGCCGGGCAGCTCGATCATGCCGGGCAAGGTCAACCCGGTGATCCCGGAGGCCGTGAACATGTGCGCCTTCGAAATCATGGGCAACGACCTGGCACTGACCATCGCTGCCGAAGGCGGCCAGCTGCAGCTGAACGTGATGGAGCCGCTGATCGCCTACAAGGTGCTCGACTCGATCCGCCTGCTCCAGCGCGCCATGGACATGCTGCGCGAGCACTGCATCACCGGCATCACCGCCAACGTCGAGCGTTGCCACCAGTTGGTGGAGCACAGCATCGGCCTGGTGACCGCGCTGAACCCCTACATCGGCTACGAGAACGCCACCCGTATCGCCAAGACCGCGCTGGAAACCGGCCGCGGCGTCCTGGAACTGGTACGCGAGGAGAAGCTCCTGGACGAGGCCACCCTGGCCGACATCCTCAAGCCGGAAAACATGATCGCCCCGCGCCTGATTCCGCTGCGCGCCTGATCATCCGCCCGGCGCGAGCCGGGCACGTCTCACCGGTTGAGGGGGAGTATTCCTCCCTCACCTTTCAGGGATTGGTTACCCCCGGTCCCTTCTTTTATACCCGGCGCTGCGGGTTTACCCGGAGCGCCACGTCTCACCGGTTGAGGGGCCTTTGGGCCCACTCTCCTTTAGAAGGGACACCGCTTACCCCGGTGTCCCCTTTTTTTGCCTGTGATTCGGGCACGCCAAAAACATCGCGGACGAAGTCGGCTCCTACGCAATGGTTCTGCGCGCGGGTCGGCCCTCACCCTAACCCTCTCCCAGGGGGAGAGGGGACCGTGCGGAGCAGGATGAAACCATGGCGTCAGCCGGCACGACCTGCCCCCTCTCCCTCCGGGAGAGGGCTGGGGTGAGGGGAAAGCCGGGCAAGGCGGCAGCGACGTAGGGCGTATAACCGTTCGCGGTTATACGCCGATACACCGCGATTCGTCATCGGTGCCGGGCTGAGTTCGGAGTGCCGTGAGATCAAGGCCGACCGGCGTATAACGCGGAGCGCTATACGCCCTGCGAAGAGCATCGCAGCCATGGTTCTGTAAGGGCCGGCTCGAAATGGACGCGCTGGGAATCAATCCTGCCGCTGCAGGTGATCGAGAATCCGGCGGTTGAGGGCGGCGATACGCTCCACGGCGTCCGCATCGTCACGCTCCGGGACCTCGTCGCCAAGCTGGCGGGCGCAGAGGTTGAGCGCGGAGAGCACCATCAATTCATTGCTGGTGACGTAGGGGAATTTCTTCTTGCTGGCGGCAATCTCCGCCTGCAACAGCGCGGCCGCATCCTGCAGCCGGCGCTCTTCACCGGCCGGCGCACGGACGCTGTATTCGCGTCCGAGGATGCGCAGGACGCGGACGCCGTCGCCACTCATGCGTGGGCGCGGCTGTCGCTGACGCGGCGGATCAGCGCCTGCAGGCGGGTGGCGGTCGCGTTGTGCTTCTCTTCCTGCTCCATGAGCGACAGTTGCAGGCTGTCGTTTTCCTCACGGGCCTTGAGCAGCTCTTCGCGCACGGCGGCGTTGTCCTGCACCAGCACTTCGTTCTGCTGCAGCAGTTCGGCGACCAGCTGTTCAAGTTGTTCGAGGGTGGAATCAAGCATGGGAGCCTCCGCAAAGCCTTTCAAAGGGTGCGGAGGATAAAGAAAGGGGCGCCGCGGGGCCAGCGAAAACGGCGATCTTCGGACAAGCCGTATGCTGTCAATTCAATGGCTTAGAGACGCTTTTTCTCGTGGTTTCAATAGTTTCCTGCCGCTACCGGGGGTTGGACCGGAAAATCGCGGGCCAAGTCCGCTTCTACGGAAATTACCAGGAAGGCAGAGGCGCGATTTTGTAGGAGCGAGCTTGCTCGCGAACAGTGTTTGCCGGCCACACCTCAGCCGGGCGGGTTCGCGAGCAAGCTCGCTCCTACGAAGAGCAGTTCAGCTCGGTCAGACGCGAATCACACCTTCCTCGCGCAGCAACTTGAAGATCGCCTCGGCGCCCGCCTCGGGCGACAGGTCCTTGAGCACCTGGCCGGTGCCGCCGGAAGCCTTGGCAGTGGCGGCCTTCATCCGTTCGGCGCCGGTCTTGGCCTTGATCACTTTCAGGCGCTTGGGACGCGGGCGCGCGGGTTGCAGGTTGCCCTCGGCCAGCAGCGGATCGTCCACCACTTCCACCTCGGACGCTTCCAGGTAGCCGCGCCGGGCCGGGCCGAAGGCGCTTTGCCGGGCGACCGGAGCGGCGTTGTCGACGCTGGCAACGAAGGGCAGGCGCACCTTCAGCCGGCGGCGCTGGCCGCGCGGCAGGGCCTGCAGTACCTGGGCATTGCCGTTCTCCACCTTTTCCACTTCCGCCAGCCCCACCACCAGCGGCCAGCCCAGGCGCTCGGCGAGCAGGAAGGGCAGCATGCCGGAGCCTTCCCCGGTTTCCGCCTGGGTGCCGGTGAGCACCAGCTGCGCGTCGCTGTCCGCCAGGTATGCCGCCAGCGGCGGCAGGGCGTCGGCACCGGCGGGTTGTTCCAGCACCGCCAGCTCGTCCAGGCCCATGCCAAGGTAGCCGCGCAGCGCTTCTTCCTCGGCGTTGCCGGCGTGCACCACACGCAGGCGCTTGCCGGCCAGGCGCAGGCCCAGCTCCACCGCGCGGGCATCCTGCTCGGCGCGACGCGCGCGGCCAGACGCCGGGTGGGCGCCGATGGAGACCAGGGTGACGATGTTCAGGTCGTTCATAACGCAACCTCGAAAAGCGAGTGGCGCAGCGCGTCACTCACGGGAAGATGGTCCAGGGCAAGAGCACCCTCACCCCGGCCCTCTCCCAAGGGACGAGGGTGAAGCCCGGCCGAGCGCTCGGTGCGGCGACCAAGCCGATGCAATCCTGCACACCAGAAGCCTTTAAGCCGCATCACGCGCCGCTCCATTGCGATAGGCCTCTGCCAGCTCGATCAGCGCCTTGAGGATCGCGGTGGAATCGCCGATCACCGAGAGGTCGGCACGTTTGATCATGTCGCAGCCCGGGTCCATGTTGATCGCCACCACCTTGTCGCAGGAGCCGATGCCCTGCAGGTGCTGGATCGCCCCGGAGATGCCCACCGCGAGATAGACCCGCGCGGTGACCCAGGTACCGGTGGCGCCGACCTGGCGGGCACGCGGCATGTGGCCGTCGTCCACCGCCACGCGGGAAGCGCCTTCGGTGGCGCCGAGGGCCACGGCGGCGCGGTGGAACAGGTCCCAGTCCTTGATGCCGTTGCCGCCGGAGAGGATGAACTCCGCTTCGGCCATGGGAATCTGCGCCGGGTCCACGGCCACCGGGCCAAGGTCCTCGATGCGCGGGAGGTTGCGGGCGACGTTGCTGTCCAGTTCGACGGCGCGCGCTTCATGGCGGGTCTCGCTGACCGGTTCGGCGCACTCGGCGGCCGCCAGGATCAGGCGCGGCAGGTCACGGTGCAGGTCCTGCTGGCCGGCGCCGGCGCGGCCAACGCAGCGCTCGCCCTCGGCCTGCCAGACGCGGGTCGCCGGGCGTTCGCCCAGGCTCGCCGCCAGGCGCCGGCCGAGTTCGCCGCCACCGGTGCGGCTGTCGGGCAGCAGCCAGTGGCGCGGGGCGAACTGGCTGTTTGCCGAACGCAGCGCCAGTACCCGTTGCTCCGGGGCGTAGCCGTCGTATTCGTTGCCTTCGATCTGCAGCAGGCGGTCGACGCCAGCGGTGTCGAAGGCGGTTTCCTTGTGCTCGCCGAACACCACGGCCAGCACCGCGCCGTCGCTGCCGGCGAGTTTGCGGGCCAGGCCCAGCAGGTCGCGGTCGTGACTGGAGAGGCGACCGCCGACCATGTCCGGCACCACGGCGATCAGGAAGGCCGGTTGCTCGATGGTCACCAGCGGCAGTTGCACCACTTCCGGCGCGCTGCTGCGCTTTCCGCCGGTGCCCTGCTGGCCACCGGAGCGGTCGATGCGCTTGATGCCGTTGGGCCCGATGAAGCCGACCGCGTGGGGGTTCTTGCGGAGCACGCCATTGGGGCCCATCCAGCGGCTCTCGCCACCCTGGGCGGACTGCATGGCCGCGTGCAGCGGATGCAGGCGGTTGCGGGCGATCCACTCGGCGCGGGGATCGCGGCGGATGATGTCGCTCATGCGAGGACCTCCAGCGCGAAAGTGCTTTTCGTAGGAGCGAGCTCGCTCGCGAACGGATCAGCACCGAAGTTGGGGCGGTTCGCGAGCAAGCTCGCTCCTACAGGTTCGTGCAGCGTACGAGTCTGGAGAGTCATCAATGCACCTCCGCCATTTCGTCACGCTTGGCCAGCGACGGCTTTTTTGCCGCCACCTCGGTGGCCTCGATGAGGACCTCGGCGACCAGTTCGGCAACGTCCTTGATCTCCGGGCGCGGGGCGACCACGCCTTCGAGCATCGCGGTGCACTGCGGGCAGCCCACGGCCACCAGCTCGGCGCCGGTTTCCTTGATGTCGACCATGCGCATGTCGGGAATCCGCTGCTTGCCGGGGATGTCGGTGATCGGCGCGCCGCCGCCACCGCCGCAGCAGCGCGAGCGGAAGCCTGAGCGTTCCATTTCCTTGACCTGGATGCCGATGGCCTTGAGCACGTTGCGCGGGGCTTCGTACTCGCCGTTGTAGCGGCCGAGGTAGCACGGGTCGTGGTAGGTCACGCTGTCGGCCTTGCTCTGGCCGAGGTTCAGCGAACCCTTCTGCACCAGCTCGTCGATGAAGGTGGTGTGGTGCAGCACCTGGTAGTTGCCGCCCAGCGCGCCGTACTCGTTCTTCAGCACGTGGAAGCTGTGCGGGTCGCAGCTGACGATGCGCTTGAAGCGGTACTTGGCCAGGGTGGCGATGTTGCGCTTGGCCAGGGTCTGGAAGGTGGCTTCATCGCCCAGGCGACGGGCCACGTCACCGCTGTCGCGCTCTTCCAGGCCGAGCACGGCGAAGTCGACGTTGGCGGCCTTGAGGATCTTCACGAAGGCGCGCAGGGTGCGCTGGTTGCGCATGTCGAAGGCACCGTCGCCGACCCAGAACAGCACGTCGGCCTGCTGCTTGTCGCTCATCAGCGGCAGGTTCAGGTCCGCCGCCCAGTTCAGCCGGCCGCCGGGGGCGAAGCCGCCGGGGTTGTCGGTGGCGATGAGGTTTTCCAGCACCTCGGCGCCCTTGTTCGGGGTCGCACCTTTTTCCAGGGTGAGGTGACGGCGCATGTCGACGATGGCATCGACGTGCTCGATCATCATCGGGCACTCCTCGACGCAGGCGCGGCAGGTGGTGCAGGACCAGAGGGTCTCGGCGTCCACCAGGGCCTTGCCGTCCAGCGCGACGATCGGCTGGTGCGGGCCGCCACTGTGTTCGCCCAGCGGTTTGCCCGGATACGGGCTGCCGGCGAACTTGGCGTCATTGCCACCGGCCAGGCCGATGACCATGTCCTGGATGAGTTTCTTCGGGTTCAGCGGCTGGCCGGCAGCGAAGGCCGGGCACATGGCCTCGCACTTACCGCACTGCACGCAGGCGTCGAAGCCCAGCAGCTGGTTCCAGGTGAAGTCAGTGGGCTTTTCCACGCCCAGCGGCGCCATGGGGTCGGCCAGGTCCAGCGGCTTCAAGCCAGTGGAACGGCCGCCACCGAAGCGCTCGGAACGGCGGTGCCAGGCCAGGTGCAGGGCACCGGCGAAGGCGTGCTTCATCGGGCCGCCCCAGGTCATGCCGAAGAACAGCTCGGACACGCCCCAGGCCACGCCAATGGCGAGGATCGCAGCCAGGAACCAGCCGCCGAAACCTTCCGGCAGGATGCCGGCCACCGGCAGGGTGGCAATGAAGAAGCTCGCCGAGAACATCAGCAGGCTTTTCGGCAGGCGCATCCACGGGCCTTTCGACAGGCGCGACGGCGGGTCGAGACGGCGCTTGGCGACGAACAGCGCGCCGGTGAACATCAGCGCGGTGGCCGCCAGCAGCGCGAAGCCGAGGATGCGGCTGTGCAGGCCGAAGCCGTGCACGAGGATGGCCAGCAGCGCGGCGAGCACGAAGCCGCCGGCAGTGGCCACGTGGGTCTTGGACATGTACTTGTCGCGCTCGACCACGTGGTGCAGGTCCACCAGGTAGCGGCGCGGCATTTTCAGCAGGCCGCCGATCCAGTCGACCTGGGCGGGTCGGCCACGGCGCCACATCGCGAAGCGCTTCACGGCGCCCAGCACGGCGAGGCCGAGGGCGGCGAAGAGCAGGATGGGGAGGATGATGTTGAGCATTGTCATTGGTCTCCTCGCAGGGACCGAAATGGGGACTCCGGAGCAGTCCCCTCTCCCTTCAGGGAGAGGGTTAGGGAGAGGGCGTTCGAGCCGGCACTGCGCATGGCCTGAAACACCCTCTCCCCCCGCCCTCTCCCGCAAGCGGGAGAGGGAGCTATCCGAGCCAACCGGAGGTCCTTAGCGGGCCTGAATCAGAAGTCCTTGCACAGACGCAGCGCGTCATAGATCGCGGCGTGGGTGTTGCGCTGGGCCACGCAGTCGCCGATGCGGAACAGCAGGTAGCCTTCGCCCGGTTCGGACAGGCACGGCTGCGGCTTGATCGCGAACAACGCCTCGACGTCGATCTGGCCCTTGTTGCGCGAGCCCTGCTTGAGCGCGTAGTACAGGCTCTCGTCCGGACGCACGCCGTTCTCCACGACGATCTGGTCGACCACCCGCTCCTCTTTCGCGCCGGTGTATTCGTTCTCCAGCACCGCCACCAGCTTGTCGCCCTCGCGGTAGACCTTCTCCAGCATCAGGTCCCCGGTCATGATCACTTCCTTGGGGTACATGCTGCGGTAGTAGGTCGGGAAGGTGGTGCCGCCGATGGCCACGCCCGGCTTGATGTCGTCGGTGACGATCTCGACCTGGGCGCCCTTGTCGGCCAGGAAGTCGGCCACCGACATGCCGCTGAACTCGCAGATGGTGTCGTAGACCAGCACGTTCTTGCCCGGCGCGACCTTGCCATCGAGGATGTCCCAGCTGCTGACCACCAGCCCTTCGGCGGCGCCCCAGTGTTCGTTCTGCTCGAGGAACGGATGGCCGCCGTTGGCCAGCACCACCACGTCGGGGCGCAGGTCCAGGATGGTGTCGGCATCTGCACCGGTACCCAGGCGCAGGTCGACGTTCAGGCGTGCCAGCTCCAGCTGGTACCAGCGGGTGATGCCGGCGATCTGGTCGCGCTGCGGGGCCTTGGAGGCGGTGGTGATCTGCCCGCCCAGCTGGTCCTTCTTCTCGAACAGGGTCACGTCGTGGCCACGCTCGGCGGCGACGCGCGCCGCTTCCATGCCGGCCGGGCCGCCACCGACGACCACCACCTTGCGCTTCACGCCGGTGGTCTTCTCGATGATGTGCGGCACGCCCATGTATTCACGGGAGGTGGCGGCGTTCTGGATGCACAGCACGTCCAGGCCCTGGTACTGGCGGTCGATGCAGTAGTTGGCACCGACGCACTGCTTGATCTGGTCGACCTGGCCCATCTTGATCTTGGCGATCAGGTGCGGGTCGGCGATGTGCGCGCGGGTCATGCCGACCATGTCCACGTAGCCGCCTTCGAGGATGCGGGTGGCCTGGTTCGGGTCCTTGATGTTCTGCGCATGCAGTACCGGCACGTTGACCACTTCCTTGATGCCGGCGGCCAGGTGCAGGAAGGGCTCCGGCGGGTAGGTCATGTTCGGGATGACGTTGGCCAGGGTGTTGTGGGTGTCGCAACCCGAGCCGACCACGCCGATGAAGTCGATCATGCCGGTGTCGCTGTAGTACTTGGCGATCTGCTTCATGTCGTCGTGGGTGAGGCCGTCCGGGTGGAACTCGTCACCGCAGATGCGCATGCCGACGCAGAAGTCGTCGCCGACTTCCTTGCGCACGGCCTTGAGCACTTCCAGGCCGAACTTCATGCGGCCCTCGAAGGTGCCGCCCCACTCGTCGGTACGCTTGTTGACGCGCGGGCTCCAGAACTGGTCGATCATGTGCTGGTGCACGGCGGACAGCTCGACGCCGTCCAGGCCGCCTTCCTT
This sequence comes from Pseudomonas macauensis, assembly GCF_047902425.1. Lineage (NCBI taxonomy): Bacteria > Pseudomonadati > Pseudomonadota > Gammaproteobacteria > Pseudomonadales > Pseudomonadaceae > Pseudomonas > Pseudomonas macauensis. The sequence continues at coordinate 5,878,675 of NZ_CP138377.1, forward strand.
CGCCCGGCGTGCCGCCTGGGCATAGTTGCCGATCACGCGCCAGATCTCTTCCGGCTCGATGGTCTTGCAGGTGGCGCGGTGCACGGGTTCGCGGATGCCCGAGGGCGACATCAGGGTCGGCCAGTTGAAACCGTCCCAGCGCGAGCGGCGGCCCATGTGGGTAATCTGGATCATGATCTTGGCCCCATGCTTGTGCATGGCGTCGGCCAGGTTCTGGAAGTGCGGGATGATGCGGTCGGTGGAGAGGTTCACCGAGCTCCACCATTCCTGCGGGCTGTCGATGGCGACCACCGAAGAACCGCCGCAGATGGCCAGGCCGATGCCGCCCTTGGCCTTCTCCTCGTAGTACTTCACGTAGCGCTCGGTGGTCATGCCGCCGTCGGTGGCGTACACCTCGGCGTGAGCGGTGGAGAGCACGCGGTTGCGGATGGTCAGTTTGCCGATCTGGATCGGCTGGAACATTGCCTCGAAAGCCATTGCGGCATCCTCACGGAATCAGAGGTTTCTTGTTGTGGTGGCGGCCCGTTCGGGCCGCCTCTGCCGGTTCTTGTCAGCGGTCGGGATCAGAGCGGCTTGACGACGAACAGGCCGTCGTCATGGCCTTCCTCGGCGCCGCTGTAGACCTGCTCGGCGACGGTGCGAATGTTGCTGCCGCGCGCCTGGAGGATCTGGTCCATGGCGCCGGCGAACCAGCCGGTGAACATGTAATCGACCTTGCGATTGACCTTGCCGTACACGTACACGAAGGCGGAGTGCTTCAGGCGGACCTCGGCGGTGCCCTTGTCCAGGTCGATGCTCTCGATCTGGAACAGGCCCCAGCCACGCTGGGACAGGCGCTTCATGTAGTGCTCGAAGACCGCGACGCCTTCCAGGCCATGGCACTCGGCTTCTTTCTCGCACCAGTGCCAGGCGGACTTGTAGCCGGCCTTGTAAAGGATTTCGGCGTAGCGCTCGGCGCCCAGCTCTTCCTCGATGCCCATGTGGTTGTTGACGAAGAAGTGACGCGGCACGTAGAGCATCGGCAGGGCGTCGGTGGTCCAGACGCCGGTTTCGCTGTCGACTTCGATGGGCAGTTCGGGGGCGTGTTTGGCCATGGTGGTAGAGCTCCGATTCTTTTGGCTCCCTCTCCCTAGGGGAGAGGGTTGGGGTGAGGGATATGACGGGTGAGCGCAGCAGCCCTCACCCCGGGCCCTCTCCCGGAGGGAGAGGGGGAAAGCGACTTACTCGCCCCAGACGTCGGCGAGGATCCGTACCCAGTTCTCGCCCATGACCTTGCGCACCACGCGCTCGGGCATGCCACGCTTGAGCAGGGTTTCGGTGAGGTTGGGGAATTCGCCCACGGTGCGGATGCCCAGCGGGTTGACGATCTTGCCGAAGTTGGTCAGGCGGCGGGCGTAACCCTTGTCGTGGGTCAGCCACTCGAAGAAGTCCTGGCCGTGGCCCTGGGTGAAGTCGGTGCCGATGCCGATGGCGTCTTCACCGACGATGTTCATCACGTACTCGATGGCCTCGGCGTAATCGTCGATGGTCGAATCGATGCCCTTGGCGAGGAAGGGCGCGAACATGGTCACGCCGACGAAGCCGCCATGGTCGGCGATGAACTTCAGTTCCTCGTCGGACTTGTTGCGCGGGTGCTCTTTCAGGCCCGACGGCAGGCAGTGGGAGTAGCAGACCGGCTTCTTGGATTCGAGGATGACTTCCTCGGAAGTCTTGCTGCCGACGTGGGACAGGTCGCACATGACGCCGACGCGGTTCATCTCCGCGACGATCTCGCGACCGAAGCCGGAGAGGCCGCCGTCGCGCTCGTAGCAGCCAGTGCCGACCAGGTTCTGGGTGTTGTAGCACATCTGCACGATGCCCACGCCCAGCTGCTTGAACACCTCGACGTAGCCGATCTGGTCCTCGAACGCATGGGCGTTCTGGAAGCCGTAGAGGATGCCGGTCTTGCCCAGCTCCTTGGCCTTGCGGATGTCGGCGGTGCTGCGCACCGGGATGACCAGGTCGCTGTTGTCGCGGATCAGCTTGTTGCTGGCAGTGATGTTGTTCACCGTGGCCTGGAAGCCTTCCCACACCGAGACGGTGCAGTTGGCAGCGGTCAGGCCGCCCTTGCGCATGTCCTCGAACAGCTCGCGGTTCCACTTGGCGATGATCAGACCATCGATGACGATGCTGTCGGCGTGAATTTCGGCTGGGCTCATCTTGGTGTCTCTCTCGTCAGGCAAGGCTTGTCGGGCTTGGCACGCCGGGACTTGTGCCGACGCTTTGAGGCAGGATATCCCTGGCACCGGAGGGGACCCGCTTCGAAAACGACCAGGGTCGTACCGAAAGCGTCAACCTCACGACATGGGCGACAGCGTTTGCGTCGCAGCGGGAAAAGCCGGAGGTGAAAGTGTCGTTGCGGGAGCGTCGAAAGGCGTGCCGAACCCTGTAGGAGCGAGCTTGCTCGCGAACACGCTTCGGTACGGACTAAGACGGGGAAATCGAGGGCACCCTCGTCCTGAAAGGAAGGGATAGGGCGATACGGCGGCACCAAGCCCTGAGCGGCAGATGGTTCGCGAGCAAGCTCGCTCCTACGAAGAGCGAACGGCGTGTCACGCGATGAATTTCAGCGCTTGCGCCAGCAGGCAAAGATATTCCACGCCACCAGGCCGGTGACGAAGGCGGAGCTGCTATAGAAGAGCATTGCGTCCACGTGGAATCCTCCGAAACGACGGCGCCCCGCAGAGGGGGCGCCGGATGGAACGGTTACTCGCCAGCGACCAGGCGGGCGTGAGCGGACTCCTCGCCCAGGTTGTTGAGCATGCGCTCGCTGTACCAGTCGAGGAAGTTGATCACGCCGAACTCGTAGGTCTTGGAGTACGGCCCCGGCTGGTAGGCGGTGGAGTTGATGCCGCGCTGGTTCTCTTCGGCCAGGCGACGGTCCTGGTCGTTGGTGGCGTCCCAGACTTCACGCAGGCGCGCCACGTCGTAGTCCTCGCCTTCCACCGCATCCTTGTGCACCAGCCACTTGGTGGTGACCACGGATTCCTGCGCGCTGATCGGCCACACGGTGAAGACGATCATGTGGTCGCCCATGCAGTGGTTCCACGCATGCGGCAGGTGCAGGATGCGCATGGAGCCCAGGTCCGGGTTCTTGATGCGGCCCATCAGTTTCTTGCTGCCCGGCTTGCCGTCCATGGTCATGGACACGGTGCCGTCGAGCAGCGGCATGCGCACGATGCGGTTGCGCAGGCCGAAGCTGGCATGGGCGTACGGAATCTTCTCCTCGTCCCAGGCCTTGGTGCAGGCGGCGACCTGATCCTTGAACGCCTGGCTGGCGCGCGGGTCGGTCACGTCGTCCCACTCCAGAAGGGTTTTCAGCAGCTCGGGGTGCGAACCGTTGCAGTGGTAGCACTCGCGGTTGTTCTCGATCACCAGCTTCCAGTTGGCCTTCTCGCGAAGGGTGGTCTGCACCGCGACCTTGGCGTTCTCCATGTCGTACGGCTCCATGTAGTGCTCGAGCGTACGCAGGAAGTCGTCGATGGCCGGCGGGTTCTCGGCCAGGGAGATGAAGATGTAGCCGCCGGCGGTCTTCACGTTCACCGGTTTCAGGCTGTAGTCCTTCATGTCGAAGTCGGCACCCATCTCGGTGCCGGCAAACAGCAGGCGGCCGTCCAGCTCGTAGGTCCACTGGTGGTAGGGGCAGACCAGCTTGGCGACCTTGCCCTTGTCGCTGACGCACAGGCGCGAGCCACGGTGGCGGCAGACGTTATGGAAGGCATGGATCTTACCTTCGGCGCCGCGCAGCACGATGATCGGGTTGTCGCCGATCTGCAGGGTCAGGAAGTTGCCCTTGGCCGGGATCTCGCAGGTCATGCCGGCGATCAGCCATTCCTTGTGGAAGATCTCCTGCATGTCGATCTGGAACAGGCGCTCGTCGTTATAGAAGGGCTGCGGCAGCGAGAAGCTGTGGTCGCGGGTCTGCAGCATCTCGACGGTGGCCTTGCGGGCCGGTTCCAGCGGATCGCCCAGACTCAGCTTGGTGGTGACGTCCATCGGTAGGTCCTCATGCCGCAGCCCCTGGGCTGCCGGCGGAAATTAAGTGGCTGATACGGTGTGCCACGCAGGGCAGTGGCGACAGGTGTCAGGCGCGCCGAGAGCGCCTTGGCCCGTCGTCCTCATACAACCGTGAAGGGTTGCTCGGCTGAGGCTGAGTGTGGGGCCGCGCCCCGGAATGACCCTTATCCATGGGCGACACGACCGCATCCGTTTCCGACGCGCAGGCCCGCACGCCAGGCGGCAGGTCGCGATAAGCATGCAAATGTCGCTGGCAGGTAAATGGGCGCGACGGCCCGTGTACACAATCGGCTCCATCAGGCATGCCGAAAGGCCCGTGCTTCAGCCGCCGCCCACTGGCGACGCGCACCGGCCCCGGCGCTGCCCCTACAAGGCCGACGAAGGCCCGCGTGCGCGGAGAGACAGCATGTCGACGAACAACTTCCTCAATCCGGTGAACACCCAGACCTGGACCAACGGCCGCCACCTGGTGCGCTGCGTCAAGGCCATCCAGGAAACCTGGGACGTGCGCACCTTCTGCTTCGCGGCCGACCAGCCGCTGATGTTCTTCTTCAAGCCCGGCCAGTTCGTCACTCTGGAGCTGGAGATCGACGGTGTGCCGATCATGCGCTCCTACACCATCTCCAGCTCGCCCTCGGTGCCCTACAGCTTCTCCATCACCATCAAGCGCGTGCCGGGCGGCAAGGTCTCCAACTGGCTGCACGACAACCTCAAGGAAGGCGACGTGCTGCCGGTGCACGGCCCGGTGGGCAACTTCAACGCCATCGACTTCCAGGCCGACAAGGTGCTCTACCTTTCCGGCGGCGTCGGCATCACCCCGGTGATGTCCATGGCGCGCTGGTTCTTCGACACCAACGGCAACGTCGACATGATCTTCGTGCACAGCGCGCGCACGCCCAAGGACATCATCTATCACCGCGAGCTCGACCACATGACCTCGCGGATCAACAACTTCAAGCTGCACCTGATCTGCGAGAAGTACGAGATCGGCGAGACCTGGGCCGGCTACCGCGGCTACCTGAACAAGGCGATGCTGCAGCTGATGGCCCCGGACTTCCTCGAACGCGAGATCTTCTGCTGCGGCCCGACGCCCTACATGCACGCGGTCAAGCGCCTGCTCGAAGCCGAAGGCTTCGACATGTCGCGCTACCACGAGGAAGCCTTCGGCCCGACCCCGCCGGAAGTCCGCGAGGAGGTGAAGGAGCTCGCTGCCGAAGCTGCCGACGCACCGGAAATCCCGGCCGCCGACCTGCACCAGGTGGACTTCTGCGAAACCGGCAAGAGCATCCGCGTGGCGCCGGGCGAGACCGTCCACGCCGCCGCCGCCAAGCTCGGCCTGCACATTCCCAAGGCCTGCGGCATGGGCATCTGCGGCACCTGCAAGGTGATGAAGCGCTCCGGCGAAGTCGACATGGAGCACAACGGCGGCATCACCGACGAAGACGTGGCCGAAGGCTACATCCTGTCCTGCTGCAGCGTGCCCAAGGGCGACGTGGTGATCGAGTACTGAGGCCGCGTCGGGAACACCAGACGCTCCCAGTAATCCCGCCGCGGCAGCTCCTCCGCCGGCAACCAGCGTCCGCCGCAAGCCTGCAACGGCTCGGCGGGCGCCTTCAGCAAGGCATCCAGCGCAAGCGCGTAGCGCCCCGTGCCGTTCGCTCCGACCGGACCTTCACCACCGCTGCGGAATTGCAGGTCGGCATCGAAGGTTTCGAAGCGCGGCCATTCCCCCAGGTCATCGCGATAGCGGCGCAAGGTGCGCTCCCGCACATCGAGCAGCAGCAGGCGCCATTGATCCGCCTCCAGGCCGCTCTCCTCATGACGCCCGACATGCCGGGTCAACGCCAGGTAGCGGCCATCGGCCGACCAGATCATCGGCGCCGCCAGGTTGGACACCCCGATACCCGACGCGGTCAGCAGGTAGCCATTGCGGCTGAAGCCGGCTTTCACGTCCTCGTCCCGGTGCACGCTGTCGTAGTCGAAGCCCAGGCCCCAGGCGGCATCCTCCGCGACCGGCGCCGGCAGGACGAAGCCGCCGTCGCTCCAGACGCGTGGCGGCGCATCGAGCCAGCGCACCTTGGGTAGCCGCCGCCAGGTCTGGCCATCGAACCCCACCCGCTCCTGCTCGTAGTAGAGCTGCCAGTCGTCCCGCCAGCGGCCGAAGTCATGCCATGCCTGGGCCGTGGGCAAGGCTTCGTCGAAGCGCCGCAGCAGGCCCGGTTCGCCCTCTCCCGGCCCGCTCGGCGGCTGGTAGCGGTTTCGCCCGAGCAGGCGCAGCAGATGCACCTGGCCGTCGACGAAACCTTGCAGGTGCAGATCGGCCAACGGCTCGTCGAGCCACGCCAGGCGTCGCTCCCGGCAGTCGAGGATGGCCAGCCTATGGGGCAGCGTCGGTGCCTCGGCGAAGGCGATCAGGGCCAGGTAGCGGCCGCAATCGGAAACCCGGTGGTCGATCAGCCATTCGCCCTCCAGCCGCCAGTCGCCGAGCCGCAGCACGTAGGCGCCCCGCTCCGCCTCGGCGTCGTCGCGCCGCCATTCCCAGGTCGCCCGCTGACCGTCGGCCAGCGGCGCGCTCTGCAGCAGGCAGCCGGGCCTTCCCGCCGGGCCTTCGAGGGGCAGCAGGATCTCCAGGCGCGGCATCTCGGACTCGACCCAGCACGGCCGATCATCCGTCCCATGGCCGTGCAGCAGGAACAGGGTCGAGTAGCTGTATGAACCCAGGTTGCCGTAGCGCTCGTACGACAGGCAGGGTTGGCTGAGCACCAGGCCCAGGCGTGCCCAGCCGTCTTCCAGGGTCAGCAGCTCGGGGGCACCGGCATGGGGTTCGCGAGACAGCGAACCCCAGGGTTCGCCCAACGGCTGCACGCCCACATCGCGCCGCCACAACCAATAGCGGAAGCGCCCAAGGGGTTCGGCTGCGGCCGGGAAGACCAGTGCCTGTCCGTCGTCACGCCAGGCCATCGGCGGCTGGCCCCCGGCCAGGTACAGGCCGCTGGCTTCACCGTCTATCCACAGCTCGGCCTGGTCGGCGCGCAACGGCGCGAAGGGATCGTCCAGCGCCAGCAGGCTGTCCAGCAGCCAGGGACGGCTTTCCAGGCGCGGGCCGCTGGCCGGCGTCGGCAGCAGCTGCGGCTGCCGGCCCGTAGCCCAGCGCTGCCACTCAGCCTGCGGCAGCCAGAGATCGCGAATGGCGACGAAGGGCTCGGCCTCCGCGGCAGCCTTGAGTGCATTCAGGTCCAGACGCCGTGCAGCGTTCGAGGTCAGGGGGCTGCAGCGGCCGATCACCTCGGCTTCGGTAACGCTGTCCAGCTCCCAGAAATCGCTCACCGCACAGCGATAGAGCAGGCGCTCGTGGCGGTCGAAGATCAGCAGCCCCCAGGCGCCCCGGCTCGGCATCGGCGAGACGAAATGGCGGCCATCGCTGGAAAATCGCGCCGAGGGATTGCCGTCGGGAATGAAACAGCCGTCGGGCATCAGGTAATCGCAGAGAACCGGGCCGCCCATGGCGATCTCGCCGCCATCGATCACCCGGATCGGTTCACCCTCCGGCGTGCACTGCGGCGCGTCGCCGCCCCAGGCACTGACGCCGGGCGGCAGCGGTGCGTCCAGCGGCTCGAGCTTCTGGCGCTCCAGGCGCAGCCCGCGCTCGAAGCGGATCTGCACCAGCATGCAGGCGACGATCAGCGCCACGCCGCCCCCGAGCCCCAGCCAGAACCCCGGCAATGCCCGGCTCAGCGCAAAACCGCCGCCCAGCACCCAGAAGAACAGCGCCTGCTGCAGCCGGTACGGCACCTTGCCACGCCAGCGGTCCATCGCCCATTCCGCACCCAACAACACGAACCAGCCCAAGGCCACCAGCGGCAGCGGCAGCAAAGCACCGAGGGCGACCAGGACACCGATCCAGGCGATCTCCAGCGCTGCCGTCAGCAGCAGTTGCCCGAGGGACTTTTCCGTCGTCCGCTCATCCATGATCGTTTCCACTCCATTGGCAAACCCCAAGGGTAATCAACCCCCTGGCCAGCCACCAGCGCTCTCGCCCTGCGCAATCTCACCGACGAAGCGGCCCAGCGCTGCCAGCGGAGACCCGCGGGCGACGAAAGATCGAAATCTGATCACAGCCTGCCCCCACCCGCCGCACACGTTACCCACTGAGTTATCCACAGGAATCCGCAGACCTGCCATCAGGTCGGAGACGCCGCTGGCCGAGCCGGATGGCCGCCCCGATCCCGTCTGCAACCCGCATGCCACCTGGCTTTTGCAAAGTACGCGGACGCGCCCGGAACCGGCGCGCAAGCGCGCACCGGAGTGCGTTTCGCACCCCGGCCGCGACGACTATCCACATTCGTTCAGTCTTCTTCCGGCGCTGCCTTGTAGCTGCTGGACAGGCGCTGCTGCACGTCCTGCGGCACAGCGCTGTAGTGGCTGGGCGAAAGGTCATAGAGGCCCTGTCCGGCGGTGATCGACTTGAGCCGGTTGGCGTAGCCCTCCAGCTCCGCCAACGGCACCTGGCCACGGATCAGCGCGACATGGGTCGACAGCGACTCGGTGCCCATTACCTGGCCGCGCCGCCCCGTCAGGTCGGCGGTGATGTCGCCCAGGCGCGCATCGGGCGCCGTCACCTCGATGCTCACCACCGGCTCCAGGACGATCCCGCCGGCGTTGCGCAGCGCATCGAGCATCGCCTTGCGCCCGGCGGCCTGGAAGGCGATGTCCTTGGAGTCCACCGAGTGGCTCTTGCCGTCGTAGACGGTGACCCTGACATCGGCCACCGGGAATCCCGCCAGCGGCCCCGCCGCCAGCGCCGAGCGCACGCCCTTCTCTACCGAGGGGATGAACTGGCCGGGAATCACCCCGCCCTTCACCGCATCGATGAACTCGAAGCCACCGCCGCGCGGCAGCGGCTCCACCCGCAGGAACACCTCGCCGAACTGCCCGGCGCCGCCGGTCTGCTTCTTGTGCCGGCTGTGCCCCTCGGCCATGCGCGTGGCGGTTTCCCGGTAGGGCACGCTGGGCGCGCGGGTCTGCACCTCCAGCTTGTACTGGCCGGACATGCGTTCGAGCAGGTAGCGCAGGTGCAACTCGCCCATGCCGCGCAGCACGGTTTCCTGGGTGGACGCGTTGTAGTCCAGGCGCACGCAAGGGTCCTCGGCCTGCAGGCGCTGGAGAATCTCCGCCAGGCGCTGCTCGTCGCCCCGGCGGCTCGCCTCGATCGCCAGGCCCTGCATGGGCGTAGGGAAATTCAGCGGCTTGAGACGGATATGGTCCTCGTCGTGGGAGTCGTGCAGCACCACGCCGTACTCCAGCTCGTCGACCTTGGTCAAAGCGCCGAAGTCGCCGGGGATCAGGTGCTGCACCTCCTCATGCTTCTTGCCTTGCAGGCGCAGCAGGTGGCCGACCTTGAACGACTTGCGGCCGTCGCCGGCGAACAACTGCATGTCCCGCTGGACCGTGCCCTGGTGCACGCGGAACACCGCCAGGCGGCCGACGAAGGGGTCAATCACCACCTTGAACACATGGGCCAGGACATGGCCCTTGGGGTCCGGCGCGGAATGGAAATCCTCCACGTCGCCGCTGTCGTCTGTGCGCACGAACAGCGGCGGGTTGCCCTCGGCGGGGTTGGGCGCCAGCCGCGCCAGCACATTCAGCAGCTCCGCGATCCCCGCGCCGGTGCGCGCCGAGACGAAGCACAGGGGGATCAGATGGCCCTCGCGCAGCGCCCGCTCGAAGGGCTCATGCAGCGCCTCGGGCGCCACCTCGCCCTCCTCCAGGTAATGCGCCATCAGCGCTTCATCGACCTCCACCACCTGGTCCACCAGCGCCTGGTGCGCCTCGGCCACGGAGGAGAAGTCGGCCTCGCCGTCGGGCTCGAAGAAGCAGTCCACCACCCGCGTGCCGCCGTCGGCGGGCAGGTTCAGCGGCAGGACTTCCTTGCCGAAGGCTTCGCGCAGGTCCGCCAGCAGACCCGGCAGGTCGACGCGCTCGGCATCGATCTTGTTCACCACCAGCATCCGGCACAGGCCCCGCTCGCCGGCCCAGTCCATCATCCGCCGGGTGGTCAGCTCAACGCCGTTCTGCGCGTTCACCACCACCAGGGCGGTCTCCACCGCCGCCAGCGCGGGCAGCGCATGGCCGATGAAATCGGGATAACCGGGTGTATCGATCAGGCGGACGTGCGCGCCTTCGTGCTCGAAATGCACCAGGGCGGCGGCCAGCGAGTGATGGTAATCGCGCTCCATGGGGTCGGAGTCGCAGGCGGTGTCGCCGCGCTCGAGCGAACCCATGCTGGTGATCGCACCGCTGCCTTGCAGCAGCGCTTCCGCGAGCAGCGTCTTGCCGCTGTCGCCATGGCCGACCAGGGCGACCGTGCGGATCTGTTCCACCGAGTAACTGGACATGCTGATCTCCCGCCCCCAGGGTTCCTGCTTCGCAGTTCATGGATTATAGGCAGTCACCTCCGGCGCCCATGGACGAAAATTGATCAGCCCGGCGTAGTCCAGCAGCCATCGACGCTACAGCGATCCATCCACAACCCGCCCACACCTTCCCGGCAGAACGCTGCACAGCCAATGTGGAAAACATCCCGCAAAAATCGCCGAAAGCCGGAATCCATCGGACTTCCGGCAATTGATCAAAAAATGACCTGACACAACGGAGCCGCGCCCGGCGAGGCCTTCAGCGATCTGGGTACAGGTTGTCCACACCTTCTGCGAGATTCGCCCCACAGGCATTGTGGAAAGTTTCGCGGAGAGCCCGCCGTTGGGGAAAAGCACCTGTGGATCAGTCAGTTGCATCCATTGCTGATCATTATTCGAGCAAGGCTGTGCAAGCCTCGCCGGACGCGGTGCCGAGGATGTTTTCCACAGGCGGCTCACAGGAGGGTCAACACAAACCGGGGATAGCGGTGGAAACTTCGTGCACAGAATTTCCGAACAAATCGATACACAGGCCCGCAAGTGACTGAAAAGGCGTGACTGATCAAAAAACAACCTGATCCAGCGAAGCCCCGGTGCATCAGCCTTGCAGACGCCCGCCAACAGATTTTCCACAGGTTGGCCAAGCGTGCCTCCACAGCGCCTGTGGAGATTTTCACAGCCCATTGGAATCCATCTGAAAGCCCCGAAGCATGCGCCTTTCAGCAAAATTACCGATGCCTCTTCCGCGTTCATGAAGGCGAAACGCAACGGCAACCTTCCACGAAGTTTTCCACAGCTTTATCACAAGGCTGCCCCCAGTTTTTCGGTGAAATGCCGAAACAATGCGCCAGGGGCCTTCGTGGGAGTGCAGGACTATGCTGGGTTTCCCCCAGCAGAGGAGTCATCCCCATGATCCTGACCACGACGCCCGGCATCGAGGGCAAGACCATCCAGGAATACCACGGCATCGTGGTCGGCGAGGCGATCCTCGGCGCCAACGTGTTCCGCGACCTGTTCGCCGGCCTGCGCGACATCATCGGCGGCCGCTCAGGCGCCTACGAGAAGGAGCTGGGCCGGGCGCGAGAGATCGCCTTCGAGGAACTGCGGGAGCGCGCACAGGAGCTGGGCGCCAACGCCGTGGTCGGCATCGACCTGGATTACGAGGTGGTGGGACAGAACGGCAGCATGCTGATGGTCAGCGTGAGTGGGACAGCGGTGCGGGTGTAGGAACAACGGTCTTTGGCAGGCCCGCAGGATGGCGTGTAGGAGCGAGCTTGCTCGCGAACATCCGTAGCTTCACTTCACACCGTAGGATCAGGCGGAATTCGGTTCGCGAGCAAGCTCGCTCCTACAGAAAAGCCACGCCGTTCAAATTTCGATCAACAACCTGCACGCCACGCCGTCCGCGACCTACAGCCATTCATCCACAGGAAGGGGACAGGTTGCGCGAGCAACCGTCCCCAGCGCCTGGGGACAACTCAGGCGCCCATCACTCTTCGAATGTCGGCAGCCAACGCTTCGACGCGGGCGATGTCGGTGTCCCAGGAACACATGAAGCGCGCGCCACCGGCGCCGATGAAGGTGTAGAAGCGCCAGCCCAACTGGCGCAGAGCCTCCAGCGCCGGCTCGGACATCTGCAGGAAGACCCCGTTGGCCTCCACCGGGAACATCAGGCTGACGCCCGGCACGTCCGCCACGCGTTCGGCCAGCAGACGCGCGCACTGGTTGGCGTGGTTGGCGTAATGCAGCCAGGCGCCGTCCTGCAGCACGCCCACCCAGGGCGCGGCGAGGAAGCGCATCTTCGAGGCCAGCTGGCCGGCCTGCTTGCAGCGGTAGTCGAAGCCTTCGGCCAGCTCGCGGTTGAAGAACAGGATGGCCTCGCCCACCGCCATGCCGTTCTTGGTGCCGCCAAAGCACAGCACCTCGACGCCGGACTTCCAGGTCAGCTCCGCGGGCGTGGCGCCCAGAGACGCGCAGGCGTTGGAGAAGCGCGCGCCGTCCATGTGCAGGTGCAACCCCAGCTCGCGGCAGGTGGCGCTGAGCGCCTGCAGCTCGTCCGGGCGGTAGACGGTGCCGACTTCGGTGGCCTGGGTGATGGTGACCACGCGCGCCTTGGGATAGTGGATGTCCTGGCGCTTGAGGGCGATCTCACGGATCGCCTCGGAGGTCAGCTTGCCTTCGGCATCGGTGCGCGCCAGTAGCAGCTTGGAGCCGTTGGAGAAGAACTCCGGCGCGCCGCACTCGTCGGTCTCGACGTGGGCGGTCTCGGCACAGATCACGCTGTGGTAGCTCTGGCACAGGGACGCCAGGGCCAGGGAGTTGGCCGCGGTGCCGTTGAAGGCGAAGAACACCTCGCAGTCGGTCTCGAACAGCTCGCGGAAGTAGTCGGAAGCGCGGGCGGTCCACTGGTCGTCGCCGTAGGCGCGCTCGTGGCCGCGATTGGCCTCGGCCATGGCGGCCCAGGCTTCGGGGCAGATGCCGGAATAGTTGTCGCTGGCGAACTGTTGGGAGTTGTCGGTCATGGGGCGGCCTCGAAAAACGTTGTACGTCTGACAGCAGCGTAGCAACGGATAGTCGCTCGCCACCGGAGGGGGCGCGTGGCCTCCCTAATAAGGGAGGCCGTGCGGTCGATCAGGGCAGCTTGGTCAGCGCCATCTGTTCGGAGATGGGCACGAACAGCTCGCGCAGGGCCTGGGTGGTGCCACCGTTGGGCTTGTCCGGCGAGCTCATGTTGAGCACGTAGCGGCCCTTGATCAGGCCGGTGAGGGTCGCCTCGCCGGTCTTGTCGTCCGGCGCCGGCACGCTGATGGCCAGCGGGTCGCCCATGCGGGTGCTGTCGATCACCGGCAGGTACTGCTCGCCGCCGAACTGCGCGGCGGTACCGTTCTGCAGCGCGGCCTGGCGCGCCTGGTTGAGCAGCGAAACGTTCTTGCTGGTGGTGTCGCGCAGCTTGGCCTGGGCGGCCAGGTACTGCCTGGCGGCCTCGCCCTGCTGGTCGGCGCCCGGCGCCGGCAGGCCGGTGTCGGTGAGGGTCACGACCAGGTGCTGGCTGCCGTCGGCCTTGCCGTAGACGATGGTGGCGTCGTCGTAGCCGCACTCGCGGGACAGATAGGGATAGCCGTAGACGGCCTTGGTCGGCGGCAGCGCCTTTTCCAGCACGTGGCCGGTGCAGCTGTCGCCGGCCGGGGTGGCTGTGGCGGCACTGGCGGCTTCTGGAGCCTCGGCCTTGGCGGGTTTGCTGTCGTCACCACAGCCCTGCAGCGTCGCGGTGAGCAGCAGGGCGGAAAGCAGAGTCAGGGAGCGGTTCATGGCATCCTCGCATTTCGTGAGGGCCGCAGTTTAGTCTCTTGGCCGAATGGTTCCTATCGGCAGCTTCATTGCACCGGCTTGCAGAGCCAGCGGCCGGCTTTCTCGTCGTAGCCGGCATCCACGACTGCCAGCCCTTTGCCGCGCGACGCCAGGCAAAAGGTCTTCATGAAGGTCGCTCGCGCACCGTCACCCGCGCTGTCGTGCCCACCGACGGTGACGCGGTACATGCCCGGCGCCAGCGGCCGCGCCGGGGTCCTCTCCTTGAAGCCGGGAATCGCCTTGCCGTAGGCGAAGCAGGTGTCGCTGCGCAGCGGCACGCCTTGGGCAGGGTCGACCCCGCCTGTCGCCCAATAGGATTCGTAGGGTTCGCGGGACAGCTCGATGAAATGCACCGCCACCTGCCGGTCATCGACCTTCAGCAGGCGGTTGAAGAACAGGCCGGGCGACTTGAAGGCCACACCGCCAAAGCACAGCGTCTCGCCACGCATCCAGACCGTCGCGGCGCCGTCGAACAGCCGGGACATGCCCCAGGCCGACACCTGGGCTAGCAGCAGGGCAAGACCCAGCGACACAGATAGAAAGAAGCGCTTCATCTCCAAAGCTCCGCAGGTCGCGCCGTCCTGGCGCGGGCATGTCGCATTCTGACCACGCGCAGCGGGCAATTCCACGCGCCGGGTCGCTTTTGCGCCATTCGCGCCATGTCGCAAACGCACTTACCCGTGGCGTACATAGGCATCTGGGTCAGCAGGGCCAGTCATACCATCGCAGACAAGGGGACCACTCGGTCCCGCACCAGCCATTGGCGCGCGTCCCGCGCCGCAGGGAGACCAGCGATGTTCAGCAAGCACGACCAGATCCAGGGCTATGACGACGAACTGCTCGCGGCGATGGATGCCGAGGAGGCTCGCCAGGAGGACCACCTCGAGCTGATCGCCTCGGAGAACTACACCAGCAAGCGCGTCATGCAGGCCCAGGGCAGCGGGCTGACCAACAAGTACGCCGAAGGCTATCCGGGCAAGCGCTACTACGGCGGCTGCGAGCACGTCGACAAGGTCGAGCAGCTGGCCATCGACCGCGCCAAGCAGCTGTTCGGCGCCGACTACGCCAACGTCCAGCCGCACTCCGGCTCCTCGGCCAACGCCGCTGTTTATCTCGCCCTGCTCAACGCCGGTGACACCATCCTGGGCATGAGCCTGGCCCACGGCGGCCACCTGACCCACGGCGCCAAGGTCTCCTCCTCCGGCAAGCTGTACAACGCCATCCAGTACGGCCTGGACACCGCCACCGGCCTGATCGACTACGACGAAGTCGAGCGCCTGGCCGTGGAGCACAAGCCGAAGATGATCGTCGCCGGCTTCTCCGCCTACTCCAAGACCCTCGACTTCCCGCGCTTCCGCGCCATCGCCGACAAGGTCGGGGCGCTGCTGTTCGTCGACATGGCCCACGTCGCCGGCCTGGTCGCCGCCGGCCTGTACCCGAACCCGCTGCCCTACGCCGACGTGGTCACCACCACCACCCACAAGACCCTGCGCGGTCCGCGTGGCGGCCTGATCCTGGCCAGGTCCAACGAAGAGATCGAGAAGAAGCTCAACTCCGCCGTCTTCCCTGGCGCCCAGGGTGGCCCGCTGATGCACGTGATCGCCGCCAAGGCGGTGTGCTTCAAGGAAGCGCTGGAACCCGGCTTCAAGGACTACCAGGCCCAGGTGATCAAGAACGCCCAGGCCATGGCCTCGGTGTTCATCGACCGCGGCTACGACGTGGTCTCCGGCGGCACCGACAACCACCTGATGCTGATCAGCCTGGTGAAGCAGGGCCTGACCGGCAAGGAAGCGGACGCAGCATTGGGCCGCGTCGGCATCACCGTGAACAAGAACGCCGTGCCGAACGACCCGCAGAGCCCGTTCGTCACCTCCGGCATCCGCATCGGCACCCCGGCGGTCACCACCCGTGGCCTGCAGGAAAGCCAGTGCCGCGAACTGGCCGGCTGGATCTGCGACGTGCTGGACCACCTGGGCGACGCCGACGTCGAGGCCAAGGTGGCCACCCAGGTCGCCGGCCTCTGCGCGGACTATCCGGTCTACCGTTGAGTTTTCCCGTCTCCTCGCGGAGACGGCGCCCCAAGGGCAGGTGAGGGAAACATCGGTCCCGACCCCAGCGCCGCAACCCTCACCCCACCCCCTTCCCACGGGAAGGGGAGCAAAAGATCAGGAGCATCGACATGCAACGCTATTCCGGCTTCGGCCTGTTCAAGCATTCCCTGAGCCACCACGAGAACTGGCAACGCATGTGGCGCACGCCCACGCCCAAGCCGGTCTATGACGTGGTCATCGTCGGCGGTGGCGGCCACGGCCTGGCCACGGCCTACTACCTGGCCAAGGAACACGGCATCACCAACGTCGCGGTGATCGAGAAGGGTTGGCTGGGCGGCGGCAACACCGCGCGCAACACCACCATCGTGCGTTCCAACTACCTGTGGGACGAATCCGCGCTGCTCTACGAACACGCCATGAAGCTGTGGGAAGGCCTGTCCCAGGACCTGAACTACAACGTCATGTTCTCCCAGCGCGGCGTCTACAACCTCTGCCACACCCTGCAGGACATGCGCGACGGCGAACGCCGCGTGAGCGCCAACCGCCTGAACGGCGTGGACGGCGAACTGCTCAACGCGCAGCAGGTGGCCGAAGAGATTCCGTACCTGAACTGCACCAAGAGCGCCCGCTACCCGATCATGGGCTCCACCGTGCAGCGCCGTGGCGGCGTGGCCCGTCACGATGCCGTGGCCTGGGGCTTCGCCCGTGCCGCCGACGCCCTGGGCGTGGACCTGATCCAGCAGACCGAAGTGATCGGCTTCCGCAAGCAGGATGGCGCGGTCATCGGTGTCGAGACCAACCGCGGCTTCATCGGCGCCAAGCGCGTCGGCGTGGTCACCGCCGGCAACTCCGGGCACATGGCCAAGCTCGCCGGCTTCCGCCTGCCGATCGAATCGCACCCGCTGCAGGCGCTGGTTTCCGAACCGCTGAAACCCATCATCGACAGCGTAATCATGTCCAACGCCGTACACGGCTACATCAGCCAGTCGGACAAGGGCGACCTGGTCATCGGCGCCGGCATCGACGGCTACAACGGCTACGGCCAACGCGGCTCCTACCCGGTGATCGAGCACACCCTGCAGGCCATCGTGGAGATGTTCCCGGTGCTGTCCCGCGTGCGCATGAACCGCCAGTGGGGCGGCATCGTCGACACCACCCCGGACGCCTGCCCGATCATCGGCAAGACCCCGGTGAAGAACCTGTTCTTCAACTGCGGTTGGGGCACCGGCGGCTTCAAGGCCACTCCCGGCTCGGGCAACGTTTTTGCCGCGACCCTGGCCAAGGGCGAGCCGCATCCGCTGGCCGCGCCCTTCTCCATCGAACGCTTCCACACCGGCGCGCTGATCGACGAACACGGCGCTGCCGCCGTAGCTCATTGAACATTCGCCCGTAGGGCGACAACTGATGACCCTCTCCCTTTGGGAGAGGGTGCCCGAAGGGCGGGTGAGGGTGGTTCGGCGAAGTGCCAACACCCCACGCCACTCGGAAAGAAACCCGGGAGGCTTCAACCATGCTTCACATCTTCTGCCCCCACTGCGGCGAGCTGCGTTCCGAAGAGGAATTCCACGCCAAGGGCCAGGCGCACATCCCGCGTCCGCTCGACCCCTCTGCCTGCACCGACGCGGAATGGGGCGAGTACATGTTCTTCCGCGACAACCCGCGCGGCATCCACCACGAACTGTGGGTGCACGCCGCCGGCTGCCGCCAGTACTTCAACGTCACCCGCCACACGGTGACCTACGAAATTCTCGAAACCTACAAGATCGGCGAAAAACCCAGTGTGACCGCCGCTGATTCCGAGAAGAAAGCCGCTTCCCAGCCTGCCGTGGAGAAGGCCTAATGAGCCAGATCAATCGCCTTTCCCGTGGCGGTCGCATCGACCGCAGCAAGCCCCTGACCTTCACCTTCAATGGTGAGACCTACCAGGGCTTCGCCGGTGACACCCTGGCCGCAGCACTGCTGGCCAACGGCGTCGACATCCTCGGCCGCAGCTTCAAGTACTCCCGCCCGCGCGGCATCGTCGCCGCCGGCGCCGAAGAGCCCAACGCCATCCTGCAGATCGGCTCCCGTGAAGCGACTCAGGTGCCCAACGTGCGCGCCACCCAGCAGGCGCTGTACAACGGCCTGGTGGCCAGCGCCACCAACGGCTGGCCGAACGTGCAGAACGACCTCATGGGGATCTTCGGCAAGGTCGGCGGCAAGATGATGCCGCCCGGCTTCTACTACAAGACCTTCATGTACCCGCAGTCCATGTGGCTGACCTACGAGAAGTACATCCGCAAGGCCGCAGGCCTGGGCCGCGCGCCCACCGAAGTGGACCCGGACAGCTACGACTGGATGAACCACCACGCCGACGTGCTGATCGTCGGTGCAGGCCCTGCCGGTCTCGCCGCCGCCCTGGCTGCCTCGCGCAGCGGCGCGCGGGTGATCCTCGCCGATGAACAGGAAGAGTTCGGCGGCAGCCTGCTCGACACCCGCGAAACCCTCGACGGCAAGCCCGCCGCGGAGTGGGTGGCCAAGGCCATCGTCGAGCTGGAAGGCAACCCGGACGTGATCCTGCTGCCGCGCTCCACCGTCAACGGCTACCACGACCACAACTTCCTCACCATCCACGAGCGCCGTACCGACCACCTGGGCGAAACCGCTCCGCTGGGCCAGGTGCGCATGCGCGTGCACCGCGTCCGCGCCAAGCGCGTGGTGCTGGCCGCCGGCGCCCACGAGCGCCCGCTGGTCTACGCGAACAACGACGTGCCGGGCAACATGCTGGCCGGCGCCGTCTCCACCTATGTACGCCGCTACGGCGTGGCGCCGGGCAAGAAGCTGGTGCTGTCCACCAACAACGACTACGCCTACCGCGTCGCCCTGGACTGGCAGGAAGCCGGCCTGGAGGTGGTCGCCATCGCCGATGCGCGCCCCAATCCGCAGGGCCAGTGGGTCGAGGAAGCACGCAAGCGCGGCATGCGCGTCATCACCGGCAGCTCGGTGATCGAAGCCCGCGGCAGCAAGCGCGTGACCGGCGCCAAGGTGGCCTCCATCGATACCTTCCGCATGAAGGTCAACGCCCCGGGCGATTGGCTGGACT
This sequence comes from Pseudomonas macauensis, assembly GCF_047902425.1. Taxonomy (NCBI): domain Bacteria; kingdom Pseudomonadati; phylum Pseudomonadota; class Gammaproteobacteria; order Pseudomonadales; family Pseudomonadaceae; genus Pseudomonas; species Pseudomonas macauensis. The sequence continues at coordinate 5,897,625 of NZ_CP138377.1, forward strand.
GCGACCTGATCGCCAGCTCCGGCGGCTACAGCCCGGTGGTGCACCTGGCTTCGCACCTGGGCGGCAAGCCGGAATGGCGTGAAGACATCCTCGCCTTCGTACCCGGCCTGGCCTTCCAGAAGCGCATCTGCGCCGGCGCGGTGAACGGCGTGTTCCGCCTCGCCGATGCCCTGGCCGACGGCTACCAGGCCGGCAGCCAGGCGGCAGTCGACGCAGGCTTCAAGGCCGTGGAAGGCGACCTGCCGGCTGCGTCCGAGCGTACCGAGGAAGCTACCCTCGCGCTGTTCCAGGTGCCCCACGAGAAGTCCACCTCCCGTGCACCCAAACAGTTCGTCGACACCCAGAACGACGTCACCGCCGCCGCCATCGAACTGGCCTGCCGCGAGGGCTTCGAGTCCATCGAGCACGTCAAGCGCTACACCGCGCTGGGCTTCGGCACCGACCAGGGCAAGCTGGGCAACATCAACGGCCTGGCCATTGCGGCCCGCGCCCAGGGCAAGAGCATCGCCGACACCGGCACCACCATGTTCCGCCCGAACTACACCCCGGTGACCTTCGGCGCCGTCGCCGGTCGTCACTGCGGTCACCTGTTCGAACCCGTACGCTTCACCGCCCTGCACGCCTGGCACGTGAAGAACGGCGCCGAGTTCGAGGACGTCGGCCAGTGGAAGCGCCCGTGGTACTTCCCCAAGCGCGGCGAAGACATGCACGCCGCCGTGGCCCGCGAATGCCGCGCCGTGCGTGAAAGCGTCGGCCTGCTGGACGCCTCCACCCTGGGCAAGATCGACATCCAGGGCCCGGACGCCCGCGAGTTCCTCAACCGCGTCTACACCAACGCCTGGACCAAGCTGGACGTGGGCAAGGCCCGCTACGGCCTGATGTGCAAGGAAGACGGCATGGTCTTCGACGATGGCGTCACGGCGTGCCTGGCGGACAACCACTTCGTCATGACCACCACCACCGGCGGCGCCGCCCGCGTGATGGAATGGCTGGAGCTGTACCACCAGACCGAATGGCCGGAGCTGAAGGTGTACTTCACCTCGGTCACCGACCACTGGGCCACCCTGACCCTGTCCGGCCCCAACAGCCGCAAGCTGCTGGCCGAAGTCACCGACATCGACCTGGACAAGGAAGCCTTCCCCTTCATGACCTGGAAGGAAGGCAAGGTCGCCGGCGTCCCGGCGCGGGTGTTCCGCATCTCCTTCACCGGCGAGCTGTCCTACGAGGTGAACATCCAGGCCAACTACGCCATGGGTGTGCTGGAAGCGATCGTCGCAGCGGGCGCCAAGTACAACCTGACCCCGTACGGCACCGAGACCATGCACGTCCTGCGCGCCGAGAAGGGCTTCATCATCGTGGGCCAGGACACCGACGCCTCGGTCACCCCGGACGACCTGAACATGGGTTGGGCGGTGGGTCGCACCAAGCCGTTCTCCTGGATCGGCTGGCGTGGCATGAACCGCGCCGACTGCCAGCGCGAAGACCGCAAGCAGCTGGTCGGCCTCAAGCCCACCAACCCCATGGAAGTCCTGCCCGAGGGTGCGCAGCTGGTGTTCAACACCCAGCAGTCGATCCCCATGAACATGGTCGGCCACGTCACCTCCAGCTACATGAGCAGCAGCCTCGGCTACGGCTTCGCCCTGGCGGTGGTCAAGGGTGGTTTGAAGCGCATGGGCGAGAAGGTCTACGCCCCGCTGGCCGATGGCCGGGTGATCGAGGCGGAAATCTGCAGCTCGGTGTTCTACGACCCGAAAGGGGAACGGCAGAACGTGGATTGATTCGGAGCCGCCGGCTGCCCTCACCCTAACCCTCTCCCAGGGGGAGAGGGGACAGTTTGGAGCCGCCGGCGAGCACGACACTCACAGCACACTCAGCTCGGCCCCCTCTCCCTCCGGGAGAGGGCTGGGGTGAGGGGAAACAGGCGATAAGCGCCCCCAAGGTGAACAGAACATGAGCAAAGCCAACCTCTACGAACAGCGTCCCGAAGCCGGCATCCAGGCCGAATCGCCCCTGCACCACGCCGAGCTGGACAAGCTTGCCAGCCGCAAGGTGGCCAATGCCGGCGTGACCCTGCGCGAGAAGAAATTCCTCGGCCACCTGACCCTGCGTGGCGACGCCCACGACCCGGCCTTCGCCGCCGGCGTGAAAAAGGCCCTGGGCCTGGAGCTGCCGGTCGCCCTGACCCTGGTGGCCAAAGGTGACACCTCGCTGCAGTGGCTCGGCCCGGACGAGTGGCTGCTGATCGTCCCCGGCGGCCAGGAATTCGCCGTCGAGCAGAGCCTGCACAAGGCCCTCGGCGAAGACCTGCACTACTCGGTGATCAACGTCAGCGGCGGCCAGACCCTGCTGGAACTGGAAGGCGCCAAGGTCCGCGAAGTGCTGATGAAGTCCACCAGCTACGACGTGCACCCGAGCAATTTCCCGGTGGGCAAGGCGGTGGGCACCATCTTCGCCAAGTCCCAGCTGGTGATCCGTCATACCGGCGAGCACACCTGGGAGCTGGTGGTTCGCCGCAGCTTCTCCGACTACTTCTGGCTGTGGCTGCAGGACGCCTGCGCCGAGTACGGCCTGCAGGTGGCGGCGTGATACGTGAGGACCGGTGAGGGACTGGCGCCAGAGCCACCCTCACCCCCAGCCCCTCTCCCAAAGGGAGAGGGGTGATTGTTCGGAGCCAGACCATGAGCCGCACACCCGATACCTGGATCCTCACCGCCGACAGCCCGAGCCTGCTGGGCACGGTCGACGTGGTCACGCGCTACCTGTTCGAGCAGCGCTGCTACGTCACCGAGCACCATTCGTTCGATGACCGCCTGGCGCAGCGCTTCTTCATCCGCATCGAGTTCCGTGCCGGCGACGGCTTCGACGAAGCGGCCTTCCGCGCCGGCCTCGCCGACCGCGTCTCGCCCTTCCAGATGAACGTCGAGCTGACTCCGCCGGGCTATCGCAGCAAGGTGGTGATCATGGTCTCCAAGGCCGACCACTGCCTGAACGACCTGCTCTACCGCCAGCGCATCGGCCAGCTGCCGATGGACGTGGTGGCGGTGGTCTCCAACCACCCGGACCTGGAACCCCTGGCCCGCTGGCATGGCATCCCCTACCACCACTTCCCGCTCGACCCGAACGACAAGGGCGCGCAGGAGGCGAAGGTCTGGCAGGTGATCGAGGAAACCGGCGCGGAGCTGGTGATCCTCGCCCGCTACATGCAGGTGCTCTCCCCCGAGCTGTGCCGCCGCCTGGACGGTTGGGCGATCAACATCCACCACTCGCTGCTGCCCGGTTTCAAGGGCGCCAAGCCCTACCACCAGGCCTACCAGAAGGGCGTAAAGCTGGTCGGCGCCACCGCCCACTACATCAACAACGACCTCGACGAGGGCCCGATCATCGCCCAGGGCGTCGAGCCGGTGGACCACTCCCACTACCCCGAGGACCTGATCGCCAAGGGCCGTGACGTGGAGTGCCTGACCCTGGCGAAAGCCGTGGGCTTCCACATCGAGAAGCGAGTCTTCCTGAACGCCAATCGGACGGTGGTGCTGTAAGCGCACCGCCGTGCCGGCTTGACCGGCGGATGGATGGAACTCATCCGCCCTACGTTTCAACACGGACTGTGGCGCTCGCTGTAGAGCGCCCTCTCCTGATCACCGAGCAACACCGACAGACCTGCCGGCTGCCAGCAGTACGACCCGGCCCTGTCGCGCAACACACGACATCCCAGTGCAAAACCGTGTGGCCGTAGTGCCCGCATTTGTACCCACAAACACAATGAGGAATGCGTATGTCTGGCAATCGTGGTGTGGTTTATCTCGGCCCGGGCAAGGTCGAAGTACAGAACATCCCCTATCCGAAGATGCAGGACCCGCAGGGCAAGCAGATCGACCACGGGGTGATCCTGCGCGTGGTCTCTACCAACATCTGCGGCTCCGACCAGCACATGGTGCGCGGCCGCACCACCGCGCCTGTCGGCCTGGTGCTGGGTCACGAGATCACCGGTGAGGTGGTGGAAATCGGCCGTGGCGTGGAAACCATGAAGATCGGCGACCTGGTCTCGGTGCCGTTCAACGTCGCCTGCGGCCACTGCCGTACCTGCAAGGAGCAGCACACCGGCGTCTGCCTGACCGTCAACCCGGCCCGCGCCGGCGGCGCCTACGGCTACGTCGACATGGGCGGCTGGGTCGGTGGCCAGGCCGAGTACGTGATGGTCCCCTACGCCGACTTCAACCTGCTCAAGCTGCCGAACCGCGAGCTGGCGATGGAGAAGATCCGCGACCTGACCTGCCTCTCCGACATCCTGCCCACCGGCTACCACGGCGCCGTCACCGCCGGCGTTGGTCCGGGCAGCACCGTCTACGTCGCCGGCGCAGGTCCGGTGGGTCTTGCCGCCGCCGCCTCGGCCCGCCTGCTGGGCGCCGCCGTGGTGATCGTCGGTGACGTCAACCCGACCCGCCTGGCCCACGCCAAGTCCCAGGGCTTCGAGATCGCCGACCTGTCCAAGGACACCCCGCTGCACGAGCAGATCGCCGACCTGCTGGGCGAGCCGGAAGTGGACTGCGCGATCGACGCAGTGGGCTTCGAAGCCCGCGGCCATGGCCATTCCGGGTCGCAGCACGAGGCTCCGGCCACCGTGCTCAACTCGTTGATGGGCGTGGTTCGCGTCGCCGGCAAGATCGGTATTCCGGGCCTGTATGTCACCGAGGATCCGGGTGCGGTGGACGATGCTGCCAAGCACGGTGCGCTGAGCATCCGTTTCGGCCTGGGCTGGGCCAAGTCGCACACCTTCCACACCGGCCAGACCCCGGTGATGAAGTACAACCGCCAGCTGATGCAGGCCATCATGTGGGATCGCATCAAGATCGCCGACATCGTCGGGGTGGAAGTCATCACCCTGGACGACGCACCGAAGGGCTACGGCCAGTTCGATGCCGGCGTGCCGAAGAAATTCGTCATCGACCCGCACAACACCTTCCGCGCCGCCTGACGGCGCAGCCACCCCCGGCCGCGGTCCCACTACCGCGGCCGTCTCTCCAGGGGAGCCGCAAGGCTCCCTCTTTTTTTGCCCACTCGCGGCCCAGGCTCCCCGTAGGGCGTACAACCGTTCGCGGTTGTACGCCGACTCACCGGGCGCATCTTCGGCCGCATGGCCCGTTCGGAGTGCGTTGAAGCAGCGGCTCCGTGGCCCGATCCAACGCGCGCGGAAACGCAGGCCAAACGGCGTATAACGTCGAACGTTATACGCCCTACGTCACCGGATTCGCCGGCCGTACAGCTGTTACGGCTTCGGCGCAGGACAATCGAAGTCGCCTTCCTCGCAACTGGACAGGGTCTTGAGCTCCTTCACCCGCGCATCGGTGACTTCGGCCAGGCAGCCGTCGAACACCATGCCGTAGGCCGAACCGCCCTCCACCGAAGAGGCGGCGAACTTGCAGTGCAGGTCGCGGTAGCGCAGCCAGGCCTGCTGGGCATCCTTCAGGCCGTCCTTCTGCCTGGCGTCCAGACGCTGGCGATAGTCGTTGTAGACCTGGTTGAGGCGCTTGTCGGCGGCGGAATATTCCTGGGCGGCGCAGGCATTGAAGGTGGCCTGGTCCATGGGATTGGCGCAGTCGGCCGCCTGGGCGGCGAAGGAGGCGGCCAGCAGGCCGAGGGGCAGGAGCATGAGCTTCATGGGGACGCGATCCGTTCTACTGGATTGAGTCCCCCACTCTAGCCGCTCGAACTCCCCAGCGGGGTACCGTCGAGCCATGAACGGCGAATGACCGCCTGCACCGATGCGCCCGTCACGACGCCGAAGGTGTATAACCGCTCGCGGTCATACGCCGCCTGACCGAACCCTCAACCCGGCTGCTCGATCCCCAGCGCCTAGTTGACCTGACGGGTGCGACCCACCCAGTACGGTTCCCGCAGCGCCCGACGCAACAACTTGCCAGCCGGATTGCGCGGCATGGCGTCAATGAAGTCGATGCTCTTGGGCACCTTGAAGCCCGCGATTCGCTCACGCGCCCAGGCCAGGATGCCGTCGACATCGGCTGTCGCGCCGGAGCGCAGCACCACCATCGCCTTGACCGCCTCGCCCCAGCGCTCGTCGGGCACCCCGATCACGGCCACATCGGCAACGGCCGGATGACCGTAGATGGCGCTCTCCACCTCGGCCGGGTAGATGTTCTCCCCGCCGCTGATGATCATGTCCTTGACCCGGTCGTGGATGTACAGATAGCCGTCGGCGTCCATGTAGCCGGCATCGCCGCTGCGCAGCCAGCCGTCGGCATCGACGACACGGGCGGTGTCCTCCTCCTGCTTCCAGTAACCCGCCATGTTCTGCGGCGAGCGGATCACCACTTCGCCGACCTCTCCGGGCGGCAGCCTCCGGCCGTCCGCCCCGATCACCGCCACCTCGCAGCCGGGCATGGCCTTGCCGGCGGCGCGCATGCGCGGAACATCGGCGGGGGTATGGTCCTCCGGCGGCAGCGCCACGATCGTGCCCGTGGTCTCGGTCATGCCATATTGCTGGACGAAACCGCAGCCGAAGACCTCCATGCCCTCGCGCAGCAGCGCCGCGGGGATTGGCGATGAGCCGTACAGCATGTGCTTGAGCCGCGAATAGTCCACCTGGCGCACGCGCGGATCGCGCAGCACGATCTGCATGGCCGCCGGCACCATGAACAGCTTGCTGACTCGATCATGCTCGATGTAGTCGAGCACCTTGCTCGGGTCGAACTCGCGTGCCACGACCCCCTTGCAGCCGGACAGAATGCCACGCACGCCCCACCCCGAACCGCCGATATGCGCGACCGGCATGGCCACCAGCGAGATGTCGTCGTCGCTCCATAGCGACCAGTCCGCGCCCTCGCTTAGTGAAATCCGGGTTCCGCTGGTCAGGTTCCGATGCATCAGCATCACGCCCTTGGGACGGCCTGTCGTGCCCGACGTGTAGAGCTGCAGCACTACGTCCGCAGGCTTCGCCTCGTGTGCCGGCGGGGTGCTCGGGCAGGCGTCGCGCCAGTGGGTGTAAGCCGGCCAGCCGGGTTCCCCGCCCTCCATCGCCACCGCGCGACGAACCAGCGGCAACTCGGGCAGCAGGTTGCGTACCAACGCCGATGACTCAGCACCGACGAAAACCAGCGTCGCATCGCAATGCGAAACGATGTACTGGATCTCGGGTCCCGCCAGCCGCCAGCTCACCGGTGTAATGACGGCGCCCATCTTGGCCGCGCCAAAGAACAGCTCGAAATAGTGGTCGCTGTTCTTGCCGATATAGGCGATACGGTCGCCAGCCTTCACACCGTCGGCCAGCAGGGCCTGGGCCACGCGGTCGGTATGGCGATCGAAATCGGCAAACGTGGTTTCGCGGCCTTCGAAGGCATACGCAATGGCCCCAGCCCGCTCGCGGGCAAAGTGGCGAATAGCGCTGGGCAGTGTCGCGAGGTATTCCGTGTCCATGAACCTAGCCTCCTGTTCTGATTTTTGTAGAGGATGGGTAACGATGTTGAGGGGTGTTGAAAGGCGTCCTCAGAGCGGCGCCGAACGCGGACTGGCGCGCACCGGACCTGCTGGCAGATAGCGCGAGGACAGGTGCTGTTCCTCGCTGAAGCGGAAATCCACGGGCAGGCCCTTCGGTGCGAACGAGACCCGGACATTCTGTGCCACGCCCGCCATGCCAGCGACGTTCGAAGGAACTATTCGTACTGCGTGAGAAATACGTCCGCCACCCGAGTAGGCGTCAGTGCCGAGTCGATTTGGGCGTTGACTTCGCCCTGGACCTGGGCGTCCGCGCAGGCAGATGAGGGCGCTGCAAGAGGCAGCAGCGAGAGGGGAAAAGCAGAGTAGTGATGGGCGGATCGACCATCAGGTTCGACCCGCCCAGTGCCGCCGCGAGTGGTGGCCTCAGCCCAGCAGCTTCGCCGCCATCCGCTCCAGCGCCTGGCGCTGGAAGGCGCGGAAATCCGCGTCCGGCTGCTGGCCTTCGAGCATCGGCAGGAAGGGATCGACCACTTCGGTACGCACGCCAACCATTTCCTCGATCACCGCATGACCGCAGAACGGCACGTAGGCTTCGGCGTAACCGCCTTCGTGCACCACCACCAGGCGGCCATCGCACAGGCGCTCGGCAGCGTCGCGCACGGCGGCGGTCATGAAGCGGAAGGTCTCGCTGTGGGCGAGCATGCGCGCCAGCGGGTCCACGCCGTTGGCGTCGAAGCCGCTGGCGACCACGATCAGCTCCGGCTGGAAGCGTTCCAGCGCCGGCACGATGATGGTTTCCATGGCCACGCGGTAGGCGTCATCGCCACTGCCCGGATAGAGCGGCACGTTGAGGTTGTAACCCTTGCCCGCGCCCTCGCCGATATCGCCCACCGCGCCAGTGCCGGTGGGATAGCAGTCGGCCTGATGGATCGACAGGGTCAGCACGTCGTCACGGCCGTAGAAGATCGCCTCGGTGCCGTTGCCGTGGTGCACGTCCCAGTCCAGCACCGCCACGCGATTGATGCCGTGGCGCGCCTTGGCCGTCTCCACCGCCACGGCGATGTTCGCCAGGTAGCAGAAACCCATGCCGCGATCGGGCAGGCAGTGATGACCCGGCGGACGGGACAGCGCGTAGGCGTTGTCCAGCTCACCGCGCAGCACCGCGTCCACCGCGGCGATGGTCAGGCCGGCGGATTGCCGGGCGATGTCGTAGGTGCCATGGCTGACCATGGTTTCCTCGCCCATGTCGCCATGGCCGACTTCGCTGTAAGCCTTGAAGCGTTCCAGGTAGCTCGCCGGGTGCACCCGCAGCAGGTCTTCCTCGCTGGCCAGTGGCGCGCTGGAAAGCTTGAGCTGATTACTCAGGCCTGAGACGTCCATCAGGCTCTTCAGCCGGCGTTTGCTCTCGGGCGATTCGGCGTGGCCACCACCCACCGGCGGCTGCAGCCAGCCTCCGACGGGGAGGATCAGGGTATGCAACCCGGTGGCGTGCCAGAAGCAGCGTTCGTCGAAGAAGAATCCAGTACGACGGCTCATGCGCGGGCCACCTTCAGGCTCTGTTGGCGCTTGCGGCTGAACAGCCAGTAGACCGGCGAAACCACGGCCAGGCCGACCACCCAGGAGATGTCCGCACCATTCATGGCCTGGGCCGCGGGACCGGTATAGAGCGCGGTGGACATGAAGGGAATCTGCACCAGGATGCCGAAGATGTAGCAGTTCACCGCGGTCCAGTTGAAGGTGCCATAGATGCCGCCGTCGCGACGGAAGAACGACAGCACGTCGTACTCGCCGTGGGCCACCAGGTAGTAGTCGACCAGGTTGATCGCGCTCCAGGGCACCAGCACGTAGAGCAGCAGCAGAATGAAGTTGGTGTAGTTGGCCATGAAGTTGTCCTGGCCCAGCAGGGCGATGGCCAGCGAACCGCCGAACAGCACCAGGGCGATCACCGCGCGCCAGCCGGCCTTGGCACTCCAGGCCGGGATCAGGGTCTGGCCGACGGTGATGGTCGAGAGCGTGCCGCAGTACAGGTTCATCGAGTTGGTGGCGGCGATGCCGAAGGAGAACACCGCGACCATCACGGCGCTGAAGCCGCCGGTCATTTCGATCAGCCCGGCGATCACGTCGCCTTCGCCGACCGCCAGGCCCACCAGCACGCCCAGCAGCATCGGCAGGATCGAGCCGAGGCAGCAGCCCCAGTAGCTGGACCAGAAGGCCGTGCGCGAACCGGTGCCCTGCGGCATGTAGCGCGAGTAGTCGGAAACGTAGGGCGCATAGGCCAACTGCCAGAGCGCGGCGATGGACAGGGCGCCGAGGAAGCCGGGGATGGTGGTCTCGTTGCGCTCAAGCAGGTCCGCCGGCAGGCCGTGGACGAACAGCAGCCAGATGAAGCAGACCAGCAGCACCGCGCCGGACAGCCAGCACATCAGCCGGGTGTAACCGTGGATCAGGCGGTAGCCGAAGATGGTGGCGATGACGCTCAGGGCGCCCACTGCCAGGATGCCTTGGTTGGTGCTGATCGCCGGGAAGCGCGCACTCAGGGTCTGGCCGCCGAGCACCAGGTTGGAGGCGAAGAAGCCCAGGTACATGATCACCACCAGAGCCACCACCAGCAAGGATCCGAAGGAGCCGAACTGGCCACGGGTCTGCACCATCTGCGGCACGCCCAGCTGCGGCCCCTGGGCCGAGTGCAGGGCCATGAAGATACCGCCCAGCAGGTGGCCGAGCACCAGCGCCAGCACGGCGCTGAAGAACGGCAGCTTGAACACGGTGACGGCCAGCGCACCGGTGACCACGGTGAGCAGCATGATGTTGCTGCCGAACCAGATGGTGAAAAGATCACGGGCACGGCCGTGACGTTCATGGGCGGCAATGGGCTGAATGGTGCTCAGCTCCAGGGTCGCCGACGAATTTTGCGTCGTTGTCATTGGAGGTCTCACGCGGGGTAATGCAAGGCAGGTGCCCGGCGCGGACGCCGGGCACGAGTCAGGATGGGATCAGTGCGCCGCCCAGGCGTTGAAGCGCTGTTCCAGCTCCTCGCCGTGGTCGACCCAGAAGGCGGAGTCGACGGCGCGGGCGCCTTCCAGGTTGGCCGGCGCGGTGGGCAGGGCGTCGCGCACGTTCGCCGGCAGCAGGTCCAGGGTGCCCTTGTTGACCGGGCCGTAGGGGATGTTGTCGGAGAAGACCTTCTGGGTCTGCGGCTGGCTGGCGAAGGCGATGAACTTCTCGGCCAGCGCCTTGTTCGGCGTGCCCTTCACCACGGCCCAGTATTCCGGGTCGTACAGGCTGCCCGGCCAGACGATGCCGAGCTTCACACCCTCTTTCTGGGCGGCGGCGATACGGCCGTTGTAGGCGGCGCTCATCACCACGTCACCGGCGGTCAGCCACTGCGGTGGTTGCGCGCCGGCTTCCCACCACTGGATGTTGGACTTGAGCTGGTCGAGCTTGGCGAAGGCGCGGTCGACGCCCTCTTTGGTGCCGAGCACCTTGTAGAGGTCTTCGGGCTTCACGCCGTCGGCCAGCAGGGCGATTTCCAGGGTGTACTTGGCGCCCTTGCGCAGGCCGCGCTTGCCCGGATATTCGGTGGTGTTCCAGAAGTCCGCCCAGGTCTGCGGCGCCTTGGCGACCTTGTTGCTGTTGTAGGCCATCACCATCGACCAGACGTAGGTGGCCACGCCGCACTCGCTCAGGGTGCCGGGTACGAACTGCGATTCGTTGCCGATGGCCGCCGGATCGATACGCTCGAACAGGCCTTCTTCGCAGCCGCGCAGCAGCTCCGGGCTTTCCACTTCAACCACGTCCCATGTGACCTTGCCGACGTCCACCATGGCTTTCACCTTGGCCATTTCGCCGTTGTATTCACCCGCGACGATCTTCCCGGCGCCGCTGGCTTCGAAGGGTTTGAAATAGGCCTGCTCCTGGGCCGCCTTGGTGGCGCCGCCAAAGGAGATCACGGTCAGGCTTTGCGATTGCGCCTGGGCACCGCCGGCAATGGCGGTGGCGAGCAGGGCGCAGGACAGGGTTGCGTGCTTGAGCAAGGACGGATACATGGAACGAACTCCCACAGCCGGTTGGCGTTGTTGTGTTGCTGGGCAGTAGCCGACCAGAAGGCCGGCCTTAAGGGGTTCCATCGCGCGGGCGTCTTCGCGCTCGCGGCGTTGTTGTTGGAATAGCTTTTTTGTAGGAGCGAGCTTGCTCGCGAACGCTCTTTGCGAATCCGCAGCGAAGCGGTTCGCGAGCAAGCTCGCTCCTACACCATCGTGTGCCGTTACAGCACGCCGATTTCCTGGGCTGTGCGGTCGACCGCGCGGCGGGTCTTCTCGACCAGCTCGTCGATCTCGGCACGGCCGGCGACCAGCGCCGGCGCCATGATCATGCGGCCGAGGGTGGAGCGGATGATCACGCCCTCCTCGAAGCCGATGGTGCGGCAGCGCCAGGCGATGTCGTTCTCGTTCTCGTAACGCTTGCGGGTGGCCTTGTCCTGGACGAACTGCAGCGCGGCGACGAAGCCGGCGCCCTGGATGTCGCCCACCAGCGGGTGGTTGCCGAAGACTTCGCGCAGGCACTGCTGCAGGTACGGACCGGTGTCGTTCTTCACCTGGTTGACCCAGCCCTCGTCACGCAGCGCGCGCAGGTTGGCCACGGCCACTGCCGCCGCCACCGGGTGACCGGAGTAGGTCAGGCCGTGGGCGAACACGCCGCCCTCTTCCACCAGGGTCTGGGCGATGCGCTTGCTCAGCACCAGGCCGCCCATGGGGATGTAGCCGCTGGTCAGGCCCTTGGCGATGGACAGGGTGTCAGGCTGGAAGCCGAAGTGCTGGTGGGCGAACCACTCGCCAGTGCGGCCGAAGCCACCGATCACTTCGTCGGCGCACAGCAGCACGTCGTACTGACGGCAGATGCGCTGGATTTCCGGCCAGTAGCTTTCCGGCGGGAAGATCATGCCGCCGGCACCCTGGAACGGCTCGGCGATGAAGCCGGCGACGTTTTCCGCGCCCAGTTCGAGGATCTTCTCTTCCAGCTGCAGTGCGCAGCGACGGCCGAACTCGGCCGGGGTCAGGTCACCGCCAGCGGCGAACCAGTAGGGCTCGTCGATGTGGGCGATGTCCGGGATCAGGCCGCCCATCTCGTGCATGAACTTCATGCCGCCCAGCGCGGTGGCCGCCAGGGTGGAGCCGTGGTAGCCGTTCCAGCGGCCGATCATGATCTTCTTCTGCGGCTTGCCGACGACCTGCCAGTAACGGCGTACGGTACGGATCAGCACCTCGTTGGCCTCGGAGCCGGAGTTGGTGTAGATCGCGTGACTGTAGTGGTCGGGCAGCAGGCTGAAGAGGGTCTCGGAGAGTTCGATCACCGCCGGGTGGGTGGTGTGGAAGAACATGTTGTAGTACGGCAGCTCGTCCAGCTGGGCGGTGGCGGCGGCGGTCAGGTCCTTGCGGCCATAGCCCAGGTTGGTGCACCACAGGCCGGACATGCCGTCCAGGTAGCGGTTGCCATCGTTGTCCCACAGGTGCAGGCCTTCGCCACGCACCATCACGCGCGGGCCTTCGGCGTTCAGCGCCTTCTGGTCGAGGAAGGCATGGATATGGTGAGCCGCATCCGCTTTCTGGTAATCGCGGGTATCACGTTGCGGTCTGATCTGGTCGGTCATCGACATTCTCCAAGTTCCCGAGGCGTACGCCTGGCCATCGGGGTTTGCAGGGATCGAGGGCGACGGACTTACCTGGGCAGTCTCACCGGCCGTCTCGAGCGGTTCGGGTACGAAAATGGTTTCAGAGCATCTCTTGCCTGATCCTGCGGACCGCAACCCGCACCGAGGTGCGAGTCGGGTCCTGCGGGACTTCAGCGCAGCTGGAACCAGGTGGTCTTGAGCTGGGTGTATTTGTCGAACGAATGCAGCGACAGGTCGCGGCCGAAGCCGGACTGCTTGCCACCGCCGAACGGAATCGCCGGATCCAGGGCGTCCACGGTGTTCACCGACACGGTGCCGGCGTTCAGGCGGCGGGCCACCCGGTGGGCACGGTGCAGGTCGTCGCTCCACAGGGAGGCGGCCAGGCCGTAGATGCTGTCGTTGGCCATGCGCACGGCGTCGTCTTCGCTGTCGAACGGGATCACCGCCAGCACCGGGCCGAACACTTCGTCGCGGGCCAGGCTCTGCTCCGGGCGCACACCGGTGAAGATGGTCGGCTCGATGAAGTTGTTCGAACCGTTGAAGCTCAGCTGGCGGCCACCGCAGGCGAGCGTGGCGCCGTCGCTGGCGGCCTGGTCGATGCAGCGCAGGATGCCGGCGGTCTGCTTGCCGTCGACGATGGCGCCGGCACGGCTGGCCGGGTTCAGCGGGTCGCCCGGCGCCCAGTCGCGGGCCTTGGCGATCAGGCGCTCGACGAATTCGTCGTGGATCGAACGCTCCACCAGCAGGCGCGAGTTGGCCGAGCAGACTTCGCCCTGGTTGAAGAAGATGCCGAAGGCGGCCTTCTCGGCAGCGAGATCGAGGTCGCGGCAGTCGGCGAACACCAGGTTCGGGCTCTTGCCGCCGCACTCCAGCCAGACCTGCTTGAGGTTGGACTGGGCGGAATACTGCATGAAGTACTTGCCAACCTGGGTCGAGCCGGTGAACACCAGGGCGTCGACGTCCGGGTGCAGGCCGAGGGCCTTGCCGGCGGTCTCGCCCAGGCCCGGCACGACGTTCAGCACGCCTTCGGGCAGGCCGGCTTCCAGCGCCAGCTCGGCCAGGCGCAGGGCCGAGAACGGCGACTGCTCGGCGGGCTTGAGCACCACGGAGTTGCCGGCGGCCAGGGCCGGCGCCAGCTTCCAGGCGGCCATGTCGAGGGGGAAGTTCCACGGCACCACGGCGCCGATCACGCCCAGCGGGGTGCGGGTGATGGTGGCCAGGGCGTTCTGCGCAGTCGGCGCGACCTGGTCGTAGAGTTTGTCGAGGCTTTCGGCGTACCAGGAGAACACGCCGGCAGCGCCGGGCACGTCGATGTTCCAGGCGTCCATCACCGGCTTGCCCATGTTCAGGGTGTCGAGCAGGGCCAGTTCGTCGCGGTGCGCCATCATCAGTTCGGCGAGCTTGAGCAGCACGACCTTGCGCTCCCGCGGCGCCATGCGCGCCCAGGGGCCTTCTTCGAAGGCCTGGCGGGCGATGCGCACGGCGGCGTCGACTTCGGCCTCGCCGCAGGCAGCGACATTCGCCAGCAGACGGTTAGTCGCCGGGTCGATGGAAGCGAAGGTGGCGCCGTCACGAGCGGCCACGCGGCGGCCGCCGATCAGGGCGCTGTCGATGAAGGTCTGCCGGGCAGCGCGCTGCTGCCAGTCGTTGAGCTCGTACACCAAGGCACTCCTGCTTCAGTCGCGTCGAGGCGACTTTGTTTGTTCTGGATGTGCAATCGATGGTCGCCCAAGCCCCGGCATAGGAAAATTATTAAATTTGTCTTCGGGGTATATGAAAAAGCTGGGCAGCACGCACCACGTCGGTTCGCGGTGGGCCGACGCGCACCGCTTCGGGCCACTTCGTCAACGGGTGAGCGCGCTGTACATCTCCGGGCGGCGACCAGGCAGATAGGGGAAAGTCTCGCTCAGGCGGGCGCGCTGGTTCGGATCCAGGTCGACCAGCAGCAGGCTTTCGCCCGTACCCGCCGCCGCCAGCCGTTCGCCATCGGGCGCGGCGACGCAGGAACCGCCGAGAAACTGCAGCCCCTCCTCCACCCCGCAACGACTGCAGCAGGCGACGAACAGCTGGTTCTCCAGCGCCCGCGCCGGAGCGATCACGCTCGATACCACGCCGTATTCGGGGGTCAGCGCGGTGGGGATGAGCACCAGCCCGGCGCCGTTCAGGGCATGGGTACGCACCGCCTCGGGGTATTCCAGGTCGACGCCATTGAGCAGCCCGATGCGCCAGCCGGCGTATTCGAAGGGCTGCGGCAGGCGATCGCCGGCGCTGAACAGCTCCGCTTCCATGGCGCCGAACAGGTGCGTCTTGCGGTAATGGGCGATGGGCTCGCCGCTCGGGCCGATCACCTGCACCGCGTTGTACGGCTTGCCGCCCTGGGGATGGCGTTCGGCGTAGCCGTAGGCGATGGCGATTCCCAGACGCCGCGCCACCAGCTCACCGATGCAGCGCGCCGACGGTCCGTCCGCCGCCTCGGCCAGCTCGGCCATGCGCTGCGGGACGTTGTAGCCGCCCAGCCACAGCTCCGGGCACAGCAGCAGCTGCGCGCCGGCAGCCGCGGCGGCATCGGCCTGGCGCTCCAGCTGTTCGAGATTGCCGGCGATGTCGCCGGGAAGTCCGCAGGTCTGCCACAAGGCGATGCGCATGAGCTTTACTCCGAGCTGCGTGTAGGGGAATTGCGCGGTCGCCGGAGTATGCCCGTGCCCGGCGGGACGCAGCAGACGGTCAAGGCCATGAAAAATGTGGTCGGCGGCGAGGAAAATCTTCGCCACGGGCCGCCCCCGCGGGCAGGCGCAACACGGTATCTTGTATAAAAAAGCATCAACGAGGCGTGCAGTGGCTTCCTATACCTTGCGGCAATTGAAGTATTTCGTGACCACCGTGGAATGCGGCAGCGTGGCCGAGGCCTCGCGCAAGCTGTACATCGCGCAGCCGTCCATCTCCACGGCGATCAAGGGCCTGGAGGAGAGCTTCGGCGTGCAGCTGTTCATCCGCCACCATGCCCAGGGTGTGTCGCTCACCCCCAGCGGCGCGCGCTTCTACCGCAAGGCGCAGGAACTGCTGCGCATGGCCCACGAGTTCGAGCAGAACGCCCTGGCCGACAACGACGTGGTGGCCGGGCAGATCGACATCGGCTGCTTCGAGACCGTCGCCCCGCTTTACCTGCCGCGCCTGATCGCAGGCTTCCGCGAGCGCTATCCGGGGGTGGAAATCCGCATCAGCGACGGCGAACAGCAGGAACTGGTGCAGGGCCTCACCGCCGGCCGCTTCGACCTCGCGCTGCTCTACGACCACGACCTGGACGGCACCATCGCCACCGACCCGCTGATGCCGGCCCAGCGGCCCTATGCGCTGCTGCCGGAGGACCATCGCTTCGCCCAGCAGGACAAGGTGTCCCTGCGCGACCTGGCCCTGGAGCCGATGATCCTGCTCGATGTGCAGCCAAGTCGTACCTATTTCGTGAGCATCTTCGAGGAACTGGGACTGAACCCGCACATCGCCTTCAGCTCGCCGTCGATCGAGATGGTGCGCGGCATGGTCGGCCAGGGCTTCGGTTTCTCGGTGCTGGTCACCCGCCCGCACTCGGAGTGCACCTACGACGGCAAGAAGGTGGTGATGGTGAACATCGCCGAGGACGTCAGCGCCTCCGGCCTGGTCGCCGCCTGGCTCAAGCGCGCCCAGCTGACCAAGCCGGCGCAGCTGTTCGTCGACTACGCGCGGGAAGAGTTGAGCGGCAAGCACTGAGGCTGCTTTTCACTTTTCGTAGGAGCGAGCTTGCTCGCGAACCCGCCCAACTGCAGGGCTGTTCGCAAGCAAGGACTGGGCGCCCCTCGCTCCCGCAAAAGCCGTCCAAACGTCCCCCACAGGAGCGGACCATGCCCGCGATTTTCCGGCCCGGTACCGTGCCGTGCGATTCGCGAGCAAGCTCGCTCCTACGAAGAGCCGTCTGGCCACAATGCAACCACCGGTGCAATCACAGGCGCAGGAAAACCCCTCCCGTCATCCCCGCTGCCCCCAATCGTCCCCAGGGGGTTACAATCCCGCCCCCTTTTCAGCTTTTCTTCGCCTCACCGCCCCATGCTCATCTGGAAAGAGCGCGTGCAGCGCCTGATCACCCTCGTCCTCGGCCTGCTGCAGCGCTACCCGCACCTGGTCGCCCTGTTCGGTTTCTGTTCCGGGGTGTTCAGCTTCATCATGGTGGACCGCCACCGCGCCGGCTTCGCCCGGGTAATGGCCATCGTCATGCTGGTGAGCTGGGTCTGGCTGATGCTGGAGAACCTGCTCACCGACCGCTTCAAGCGCCGCTTCGGCTGGGAGGTACCGCCGGGGCTGCTGCGCTACGCGACTCAGCTGATTCACCAGGAAAGCCTGTTCTTCTGCCTGCCGTTCTTCTTCATCACCACCACCTGGAACAGCGGCCAGGCCCTGTTCACCGGCGCGCTGACGCTGGCCGGGCTGATGGCGATCACCGACCCGATCTACTACAAGTTCCTCTCGGTGCGGCGCTGGACCTTCCTCGGCTACCACACCCTGACGCTGTTCGCGGTGCTGCTCACCGCCCTGCCGATCATCCTCCACCTGAGCACGCCGCAGAGCTACCAGGCGGCCCTGGGCATCGCAGTGCTGCTGTCCTTCCCGAGCCTGGCGGTGACGGTGAAGATCCACAAATGGTGGCGCTGGCTCGCCCTCGTCGGCCTGACCCTGTCGATTGGTGCGGTGGGCTGGTTCGCCCGCGCCTGGGTGCCGCCCTCGACCCTGTGGATGACCGAGATGGCGGTGACCGAAAGCTTCGACAACGCCCAGCGCACCCCCGGCGACAGCCTGGATACCGTCAGCGTCGCGCAGATCAAAGCCCAGGGCCTCTACGCCTACACCGCGATCACCGCCCCGCGGGGGCTGAATGAGCGCATCTACCACGCCTGGCGCCTGAACGGCCAGGAAGTCGACCGCATCGCCCTGGACATCAAGGGCGGCCGCGAGGCCGGCTACCGCGCCTGGACGCACAAGCAGAACTTCCCGACCGACCCGGTGGGCAACTGGCAGGTGCAGGTGCTGACGGAAGCCGGCCAGGTCATCGGTACGCTGCGCTTCGAGGTCACGCCCTGACCCGCCGGTATCCTTGACCCAGGGCGGCGCTTTCCCCTACAAGACCCTCTTCCGAGAACAAAAAGCGCCGAGAGAGTCATGACCGATACTGCCCTGCACCCATTCGACCGCGCCGTCGCCCTGCAACCCGTGGAAGGCCAGCCCGACCTCTACGACGGCCACACCAGCCCGGACTACTGGAACATGGTCGGCCCCTTCGGCGGCATTACCGCGGCCATTCTCCTGCAGGGCGCGTTGCGCCATCCGCAGCTGCTCGGCAGCCCGCTCTCGCTGACGGTGAACTACGCCAGCGCCGTGGTGGCCGGGGCGTTCCAGGTCCAGGCCACGCCGGTCCGCACCAACCGCTCCACCCAGCACTGGCTGCTGCAACTGCTGCAGGCCGATGAAAGCGGCGAGCAGCAGGTCACCACCACCGCCACCCTGGTCACCGCCCTGCGCCGCGAGACCTGGAGCCAGAGCGACCTGCACATGCCACAGGTGACCCCGCCCGGCGAACTGGAGCGGATGTCCCTTGCGGGCAAGAGCGTGGCCTGGCCGCAGCAGTACGAAATGCGCGCCGCCAGCGGCAGCATCCCGACCCGCTGGGACGGCAGCGGCGAGCACAGCCGCAGCCAGTTCTGGCTGCGCGACGCCCAGCCCCGCCCGCTGGACTTCCTGTCGCTGGCGGCGATGAGCGACATCTTCTACCCGCGCGTCTGGCTGCGCCGCGCCACCCCGGTACCGGCAGGCACCGTGTCGATCACCACCTACTTCCATACCGACCACGCGCAACTGGCGGAAGTCGGCACCGGCTACCTGCTCGGCGACGCCCGTGGACAGGCCTTCCGCAATGGTTTCTTCGACCAGGCGGCGGAGCTGTGGAGCGAGTCGGGCGAACTACTGGCGACCAGCAACCAGATCGTTTACTACAAGGAATGAACCTGTAGGAGCGAGCTTGCTCGCGAACCAGGTCCGCAGTGGGGCCGGTTCGCGAGCAAGCTCGCTCCCACAAGATGCAAAAAGCCCGACGCATGGCCGGGCTTTTTGTTGGGGGCGAGAAGGCTCAGACCTTCTTCACGAACTCCGACTTCAGCTTCATCGCGCCGATGCCGTCGATCTTGCAGTCGATGTCGTGGTCACCGTCCACCAGGCGGATGTTCTTCACCTTGGTGCCGACCTTCACCACCAGGGACGAGCCCTTGACCTTCAGGTCCTTGATCACGGTGACGGTGTCGCCGTCCTGCAGCAGGTTGCCAACGGAATCCTTGATCACGCGAGCATCGCCGTCCGCTTCGGCCGCGCCATTGGCGGACCACTCGTGGGCGCACTCCGGGCAGATCAGCAGATCGCCGTCTTCATAGGTGTATTCGGAGTTGCATTTCGGGCAGGCAGGCAAGGTGCTCACGGCGATTCTCACATTGGAACGGTTGAAAGACCGCAGAGTATATAAGGTTTAAGCCCTTCCTGTCGGTACTGCCGTCGGACAGGCCTTTTTCCGTTCTCACAAGAGCGTTTCGGAAAACTCCCAACAAGTCTCGGAGCCCACGACATTCCATCTTCCGCAACACGCGGCAAAGCTTGCCGGCCTCGGTCTTCCGGCCGATTTTCCGCCAACCGTTCAAGAGAGAACACGCCATGAAACGACTCTGCATCCTTCTCGCCACCTGCGCCGTCCTCGCCGCCTGCGACAAGAAACCCGAACCGGCTCCGCAAGCCAGCGCGCCCGCCGCTCAGCCGGCGGCTCCGGCTCCGGCTGAGCCTGCCGCCGCACCGACGCAAGCACCACAAGCCACCGAGCAGCCCACCACCGAGCAGCCCGCTGAGCAGCAACAGCAGTAATGCCGAACCGGCGCGCGCCTCGCCTGGCGCCGCCGGTCCTCCGTCAGGGCTGCAGTTGACTGAGATAAGCGCTCAGCGCCGCGATATCGCCATCGCTGAGCGAAACCGCCACCCCGAGCATGGGCGAATCCGCCCGGCTGGGATCCTTGTCGCGGTAGCGCTGCAGGGCATGACTCAGGTAGGGGCCGGGCTGGCCGGCAATGCGTGGAATGCCGTCGTGCCCCAGTGCGGCGGCACCGTGGCAGGCGGCGCAGACAGTGCCGAAGCGCTGCGCGCCCTGCGCTGCCAGTGCGTTGTCCACCGGCTCGGTGGCGGGTCTGGGATGGACCTTCTGCTGGCTGAAGTAGAAGGCGATGTTCACCCGCTCCTCCAGGGTCAGCAGCTTCGCGGCCTGGTTCATCACGAAGTCGGTACGCTGGCGGGTGACGTACTTTTCGAAGGCGTCGAACAGGTACTGCGGATTCTGTCCGGCAAGGTTGGGAATGTAGTCACGCTTGCTGTTGCCGTCCTCGCCGTGGCACTTGCTGCACAGCAGGATGCGCTCCTGCGCCGCGGCGTAGGAACGCTCCCGCGCGGCGGGGTCCTTCTCCAGGGCGGCGAGCCGATCCATCATCTCCGATGACTGACCCATTGCCTGGGCACTCGCGCACAGCAGCACCCACAACAGAACGACTCTCCCCATCGCCGCACCCATGCTCGATTTTCCCAGCGTGGAACATAGAGGCTTTCTGAAGGAAGTTTCCGACGCAGATCAAGCCGGCACGCAAATCCTGCGGACAAAAAAAAGGGGAGCATCGTGCTCCCCCGGGGACTGAACCTTAAAGACCCGTCTGTCCTTGGTCAGCCTTCAATTTCTACCAGGATCTCACCGGGGTTGACCCGGTCGCCCTTGGCCACGTGAATGGCCTTCACGGTGCCGGCGATGCCCGCCTGCACCTCGGTTTCCATCTTCATTGCTTCGGTGATCAGCACCGCCTGGCCAGCCTTGACGCTGTCGCCTTCCTTCACCAGCACGTCAACGATGTTGCCCGGCATGGTGGTGGTGACGTGGCCCGGTTCGCTGGCCTGCTTGCGCTTGTTGCCGCCGCCGCCGATGAACTCGTTGAGCGGCTCGAACACCACCTCTTCCGGCATGCCATCCACCGACAGGTAGAAGTGGCGCTTGCCGTCGGTCTTCACGCCGACGCCGGTGATGTCCACGCGGTAGCTCTCGCCGTGCACGTCGACCACGAACTCGGTCGGTACGCCTTCACCACCGGCCGGGGCAACGCCCTTGCCGTTGGGGATTGGCAGCAGCTCTTCGGGCTTCAGGGTGCCGGCGGCGCGCTCCTCGAGGAACTTGCGGCCGATGTCCGGGAACATGGCGAAGGTCAGCACGTCCTCTTCGGACTGGGCCAGGCTGCCGATTTCCTCGCGCAGCTTGTTCAGTTCCGGCTTGATCAGGTCGGCCGGACGCACGTCGATCACTTCCTCATTGCCGATGGCCTGGCGGCGCAGCGCTTCGTCGATCTTGCCCGGCGCCTTGCCGTAGCGGCCCTGCAGGTACAGTTTCACCTCGTTGGTGATGGTCTTGTAGCGCTCGCCGGCCAGCACGTTGAAGAACGCCTGGGTGCCGACGATCTGCGAGGTCGGGGTGACCAGGGGCGGGAAGCCCAGGTCTTCGCGAACGCGCGGGATTTCCGCGAGCACTTCCGGCATGCGGTTCAGCGCGCCCTGTTCCTTGAGCTGGTTGGCCAGGTTGGAAATCATCCCGCCCGGAACCTGGTTGACCTGCACGCGGGTATCCACGCCGGTGAACTCGCTCTCGAACTGGTGGTACTTCTTGCGCACGGCGTGGAAGTACATGCCGATTTCCTGGATCAGCTCCAGGTCCAGGCCGGTATCGAACGGAGTGTCGCGCAGAGCGGCGACCATGGATTCGGTACCCGGGTGGCTGGTGCCCCAGGCCATGCTGGAGATGGCGGTGTCGATACGATCGGCGCCGTTTTCCACAGCCTTCAGCTGGCACATGCTGGCCACGCCGGCGGTGTCATGGGAGTGCACCACCACGTCCAGCGGCAGCGCGTCTTTCAGCGCCTTGACCAGTTCGCCGGTGGCGTAGGGAGTCAGCAGGCCGGCCATGTCCTTGATGGCGATGGAGTCCACGCCCATGTCCGCCATGGCGCGACCCTGGGCCACGAAGGCCTCGATGGTGTGCACCGGGCTGGTGGTGTAGGCAATGGTGCCCTGGGCGTGCTTGCCGGCGGCCTTCACCGCTTCGATGGAAGTACGCAGGTTACGCACGTCGTTCATTGCGTCGAAGATGCGGAACACGTCGATGCCGTTGACCGCCGCCTTGGCGACGAAAGCGCGGACCACGTCGTCGCTGTAGTGGCGGTAGCCGAGCAGGTTCTGACCGCGCAGGAGCATCTGCAGACGGGTGTTGGGCAGCGCGGCCTTGAGCTTGCGCAGGCGCTCCCACGGGTCTTCCTTGAGGAAGCGCACGCAGGCGTCGAAGGTGGCGCCGCCCCAGACTTCCAGCGACCAGTAGCCGACCTGGTCGAGCTTGTCGCAGATCGGCAGCATGTCCTCGGTGCGCATCCGGGTCGCCAGCAGCGACTGGTGGGCGTCGCGCAGGATGGTATCGGTGACGGTGACTTTCTTGGAAACGGTCATGTACGAGATCCTCACAGGCCAGCGTGGGCGGCAATGGCGGTGGCGATGGCGATGGCCAGGTGCGACGGGGTGCGTTTGATGGAGTACTCGGTCAGTTCCGGGTGGCTCTCGACGAAGCTGGTGTTGAACTGCGCGCTGCGG
Source organism: Pseudomonas macauensis (assembly GCF_047902425.1). Lineage (NCBI taxonomy): Bacteria > Pseudomonadati > Pseudomonadota > Gammaproteobacteria > Pseudomonadales > Pseudomonadaceae > Pseudomonas > Pseudomonas macauensis. The sequence continues at coordinate 5,920,462 of NZ_CP138377.1, forward strand.
AATTCCGGGTTCTTGAGGATTTCCTGGTAGTAGGCCGCGGTGGTCTTCACGCCCTGCACGCGCATGTCGTCCAGCGCACGCAGGCCACGGTCCAGCGCCTCTTCCCAGGTCAGCGCCCAGACCACCAGCTTCAGGCACATCGAGTCGTAGTACGGCGGGATGGTGTAGCCGGTGTAGATCGCCGTGTCGGTGCGCACGCCGGGGCCGCCGGGCGCGTAGTAGCGGGTGATCTTGCCGAAGGACGGCAGGAAGTTGTTCTTCGGGTCTTCCGCGTTGATGCGGAACTGCAGCGCGAAGCCGCGGTGGATGATGTCTTCCTGCTTGACCGAGAGCGGCAGGCCCGAGGCGATGCGGATCTGCTCGCGGACGATGTCGATGCCGGTGATTTCCTCGGTGATGGTGTGTTCCACCTGCACGCGGGTGTTCATCTCCATGAAGTACACCTCGCCATCGGCGAGCAGGAACTCCACGGTGCCGGCGTTCTCGTAACCCACGGCCTTGGCCGCGCGCACCGACAGGTCGCCGATGTAGGCGCGCTGCTCGGGGGTGAGCTGCGGGCTGGGGGCGATCTCGATGAGCTTCTGGTTGCGGCGCTGGATCGAGCAGTCGCGCTCGAACAGGTGCACGGTATTGCCGAAGGAGTCGGCCAGCACCTGGGCTTCGATGTGCTTCGGGTTGACGATGCACTTCTCGAGGAAGACTTCCGCGCTGCCGAAGGCCTTGGTGGCCTCGGAGATCACACGGGGGAAGTTCTGCTCCAGCTCCTCGCGGCTGTTGCAGCGACGGATGCCGCGACCGCCACCGCCGGAGGTGGCCTTGAGCATCACCGGGTAGCCGATGCGCTCGGCTTCGGAGACGGCTTCGGCGAGGTCGGCGACGTTGCCTTCGGTGCCGGGGGTGCAGGGCACGCCGGCGGCGATCATGCTGCGGCGCGCTTCGGTCTTGTCGCCCATGCGGCGGATCACTTCCGCCGACGGGCCGATGAACTTGATGCCGCGCTCGGCGCAGATTTCCGCCAGCTCCGCGTTCTCGGAGAGGAAACCGTAGCCCGGGTGCAGAGCGTCGCAGCCGGTTTCCACCGCCAGGTTCACCAGGGCGCGCGGGTTGAGATAACCGGCGAGTGGATCGGTACCGATGCTGTGCGCTTCGTCGGCACGCTTGACGTGCAGGGCGTGACGGTCGGCGTCGGCATAGACAGCCACCGAACGGATGCCCATCTCGGCGCAGGCACGCACGATCCGGACAGCGATCTCCCCACGGTTGGCGATCAGGATTTTCTTGATCACTGCGGCTTTCCCTCGGCCCGGGCCTTGTGGACCCCGGCGTAAAAACCAATCGGCAGCTCCGCAACCGGCAGCTGGATATGTTGGCCGGAGCGGGTTCCGGCGTGGATTTACCCTAGCGCGGGAGGGAGGATTAACCAAAATCAATAATTATTGGGGTAGCCATAAAGAATGATTTATAGTCATTCGAAAATGTCGTGATCAGGCCGAGTTCTATGCGTAAGTCATTGATGCGTATGACCCTTCGCCAACTGCAGGTTTTTCGCGCAGTGTGCGAAAGCCGTTCCTACAGCCGCGCGGCGGAGGAAATGGCGCTGACCCAACCGGCGGTCAGCCTGCAGATCCGCCAGCTGGAAGAACTGGTCGGCCAGCCGCTGTTCGAATACATCGGCAAGAAGCTCTACCAGACCGACGCCGCCGACGCCCTGCTGCGCGCGACCAACGACATCTTCCAGCGCCTGGAAGTGCTGGACATGAACCTCTCCGACCTCAAGGGCTCGCTGCAGGGCCAGTTGCGCCTGGCGGTGGAATCCAGCGCCAAGTACATCACCCCGCACCTGTTCGCCGCCTTCCACGCGCAGCACCCGGATGTCAGCCTGAACCTCACGGTGGTCAACCGCGCCCAGGCGATCAAGCGCCTGTCGGACAACCGCGACGACCTGGTGATCATGTCGCTGGTGCCCCAGGACATGGCCCTGGAATTCCTGCCCTTCCTGAACAACCCGATCATCGCGGTGGCGCCACCGGATCACCCGCTGTGCAATGCCGCCAAGCTGTCGCTCAAGGACCTGGAGCCCTATCCGCTGCTGGTCCGCGAGCCCGGTTCGGGCACGCGCAAGGCCTGCGAGGAACACTTCCAGCAGAAGCGCGCGCACTTCCCGCAGACGCTGGAATTCGCATCGCTCGAAGGCTCACGTGAAGGGGTGCTGGCGGGCCTGGGCCTGGCGCTGCTGCCGCGCCATGCGGTCAGCCGCGAACTGCACTCGGGCCTCTTGCGCGAGCTGCCCGTGGAAGAGCTGCCGCTCTACCGCAGCTGGTGTCTGGTGCACGCCCGCGGCAAGCGCCTGAGCCCGGTGGCCCAGGCGTTCGTCGCCTTCATCCGTGAAGAGCGGGCACTGATCAGCCAGCTGGCTGAACGTTTCGCCGGCCCGCCCGTGCAGAAGTGAGGTAGGCGACGGCGATCAGATCGGGGTAATCGGAGGTTTCCACAGCGAGGCGTTGCGCCTCCATGCGGTCCTCGATGGCGCGGCGGAACTGCATGCGCCGCTGGTCTTCAAGCTTGCGGCGGGTCTTGGCGTCCAGTTGGAGCTGGGTGTCGTCGATATGGCGGGGCATCTCGCATCTCCCAAGGCCGAAGGGCTGGAGACGCCAGCATGCTGACGACGGATGACCGTTTGACGACGCGGTGGTGAAGCGTCGGTGACCGCGACGAGCGGTCGGCATCGCGCCTCGGATAACCCGAGGCGCCTTTGCTCTTCGTAGGAGCGAGCTTGCTCGCGAACCGCCCAGCCACCGAGTCGCCGGTTGAATCCGTTCGCGAGCAAGAACTAGGCGTCCCCCTCGCTCCTACACCAAAGCGCTTAGGACGCCTCTTCCGGGCGCTCCTCGTGGCTCTTCACCACTTTCGGCGACAGGCGCAGGCTGCGCAGGCTGCGTTTCACGCTCTTCAAGTGGTTGACCAGGTCCGGGCCGCGGGCCATGGCCACGCCCATCGCCAGCACGTCGATCACCACCAGGTGGGCGATACGCGAGGTCAGCGGGGTGTAGATGTCGGTGTCTTCGTGTACATCCACCGCCAGGTTCACCGTGGCCAGGTCCGCCAGCGGGGTCTGGCTGGGGCACAGGGTGATCAGCGTGGCGCCGGCCTCGCGCACCAGGTTGGCGGTCACCAGCAGGTCCTTGGAGCGGCCGGACTGGGAGATGCAGATCGCCACGTCCGAGGGCTTCAGGGTCACCGCCGACATGGCCTGCATGTGCGGGTCGGAATAGGCCGCCGCCGAGAGCAGCAGGCGGAAGAACTTGTGCTGGGCGTCCGCCGCCACCGCACCGGAGGCGCCGAAGCCGTAGAACTCCACGCGCTGGGCATGGGCGATGGCCGCGATGGCGCGCTCCAGGGCGTGGGTGTCGAGGTGCTCGCGCACTTCCATCAGCGAGTGCAGGGTGGTGTCGAAGATCTTCAGGCTGAAGTCCGCCACCGAGTCGGTCTCGTTGATCGAGAACTGACCGAAGCTGGCGCCGGCGGCCAGGCTCTGCGCCAGCTTGAGCTTGAGATCCTGGAAACCGCTGCAGCCGATGGCGCGGCAGAAGCGCACGATGGTCGGTTCGCTGACGCCAACGCCGTGGGCGAGGTCCGCCATGGAGCTGTGCATGACCGATGCAGGATCCTGCATCACGTGATCGGCAACCTTGAGCTCCGATTTGCGGAGCAGATGACGCGACTGGGCAATGTGCTGCAAAAGGTTCACAGGGGTAGGCTCGGTGATGATTGTCTGAGAATTCTGTAGTCTTGTTGTAGTTATACTACAAATCGACTCGCCACGCCCAGGGAATAAGTCTTGAATACGCCCGCCAGCCCTAGTCTCCCCAGCTCCTGCGACATCCTGGTGTTCGGCGGTAGCGGCGACCTGGCCCTGCACAAGCTACTGCCGGCGCTCTATCACCTGCACCGGGAAAACCGCCTGCCGGCCGACACGCGGATTTTCGCCCTCGCCCGCAGCAACCGCGACACGATGTCCTACCTCGCCCTGGCCGAACGCAATTGCCGCGCCCAGGTGGCGCGCAACGACTTCTCCGCCGAGGCCTGGCGCAGTTTCGCCCAGCGCCTGGAATACCTGGCGATGGACGCCTCCCAGAGCGCCGACTTCGGCCGTCTAGCCAAGGCGCTCAAACGCAGCGAAGGCCGCGTGCTGGTGCATTACCTGGCCACCGCGCCGAGCCTGTTCGCGCCCATCGCGCAGAACCTCAAGGTCGCCGGCCTGGCGGGGCCCCTGGCGCGCATCGTGCTGGAGAAGCCGCTGGGCCATTCGCTGGACTCGGCGCTGGCGATCAACCAGGCGATCGGCGAGGTGTTCGACGAATCCCGGGTGTTCCGCATCGACCACTACCTGGGCAAGGAAACGGTGCAGAACCTGATGGCCCTACGCTTCGCCAACACCCTGTTCGAACCGGTGTGGCGCAACGGGCACATCGACCACGTGCAGATCACCGTCAACGAGACCCTGGGCGTGGAGAACCGCGGCGCTTACTACGACCACGCCGGCGCCATGCGCGACATGGTGCAGAACCACCTGCTGCAGCTGCTCTGCCTGGTGACCATGGAAGCGCCGGTGCGCTTCGACGCCGAGGCGGTGCGCAACGAGAAGGTGAAGATTCTCCAGGCGCTCAAGCCGATTTCCGGGCAGGACGTGCAGGACAAGACCGTACGCGGCCAATACACCACCGGACACATCGGCGGGCAGGAGGTGCCGGCCTACTGGTTCGAGAAAAATGTCGACAACGACAGCGATACGGAGACCTTTGTCGCCGTACAGGCCGAGATCGACAACTGGCGCTGGTCCGGCGTGCCGTTTTACCTGCGCACCGGCAAGCGCATGGCGAAGAAGTGCTCGGAGATCGTCATCCAGTTCAAGCCGGCGCCCAACGGGCTGATCGGCGCCGCCAGCACCGCCAACCGCCTGTGGATAAGGTTGCAGCCCGAAGAGCGCATCAGCGTGCAGCTGATGGCCAAGGCGCCGGGCAAGGGCATGCAGCTGGAGCCGGTGGAGCTGGACCTCAACCTGGCCGAGGCCTTCAGCCGCAACAAGCGCCGCTGGGACGCCTACGAGCGCCTGCTGCTGGACGTGATCGAAGGCGACTCGACCCTGTTCATGCGCCGCGACGAGGTGGAAGCGGCCTGGAGCTGGGTCGACCCGATCATCAAGGGCTGGCAGGAGCACTACCAGAGCCCGCGCCCCTACCCCGCCGGCAGCAACGGGCCGGAGCAGGCGCAGGCGTTGCTGGAGCTGCAAGGGCGCAAGTGGCTGGAGTGATGTGCCGCATCCTCATGCATGACCTGTAGGAGCGAGGGGGACGCCTAGTTCTTGCTCGCGAACAGAACCTACCGGCAGCTCCGACGCTGGTCGGTTCGCGAGCAAGCTCGCTCCTACGAAAAACGCCTTGGCGTTGACCTCGCTCAGCACGTACAACCCGCGGATTGCCTAGAGTGGCGGCCTTTTTCCCACGACCCGCTCCGCCACCATGTCCCACACCCCGTTTTCCCCCGAACTGCTCTGCCCCGCCGGCTCACTGAAGAGCCTGCGCCACGCCTTCGCCTACGGCGCCGACGCCGTCTACGCCGGCCAGCCGCGCTACAGCCTGCGGGTGCGCAACAACGAGTTCGACCACGCCAACCTCGCCACCGGCATCAACGAGGCCCACGCCCTGGGCAAACGCCTCTACGTGGTGGTGAACATCGCCCCGCACAACGCCAAGCTGAAGACCTTCCTGCAGGATGTCGAATCGGTGATCGCCATCGGCCCGGATGCGCTGATCATGTCCGATCCCGGCCTGATCATGCTGGTTCGCCAGCATTTCCCCGAGATTGATATCCACCTCTCGGTACAGGCCAACGCGGTGAACTGGGCCAGCGTGGAGTTCTGGCGGCAGCAGGGACTCAAGCGGGTGATCCTGTCCCGCGAGCTGTCGCTGGAGGAAATCGGCGAAATCCGCGAACGGGTCCCCGGCATGGAGCTGGAAGTCTTCGTCCACGGCGCACTGTGCATGGCCTACTCCGGGCGCTGCCTGCTGTCGGGCTACATCAACCGCCGCGACCCCAACCAGGGCACCTGCACCAACGCCTGCCGCTGGGAATACCAGACCCACGCCGCCCACGAGGACGAACTGGGCCACGCGGTGCGCAATGTCGAACCGACCCTGGGAATCGGCGCGCCGACCAAGGACATCTTCCTGCTCGAAGAAGGCAACCGCCCCGGCGAGCTGATGGAGGCCTTCGAGGACGAGCACGGCACCTACATCATGAATTCCAAGGACCTGCGCGCCATCCAGCACGTGCAGCGTTTGGCGCAGATGGGCGTGCATTCGCTGAAGATCGAGGGCCGCACCAAGTCCCACTACTACGTCGCGCGCACCGCCCAGGCGTACCGCAAGGCCATCGACGACGCCGTCGCCGGCCGTGCCTTCGACCTCGGCCTGATGGACACCCTCGAATCCCTCGCCCATCGCGGCTACACCGAAGGCTTCCTGCGCCGCCATGTGCATGACGAGTACCAGAACTACCAGTACGGCCACTCGCTGTCCGAGCGCCAGCAGTTCGTCGGCGAGTTCACCGGCGAGCGCCGCAACGGCCTGGCCGAGGTGCGGGTGAAGAACCGCTTCGAGGTGGGCGACAGCGTCGAGCTGATGACCCCGGCCGGCAACCGCACGCTGCGTTTGCAGGCGCTGGAGAACAACCGAGGCGAGTCCATCGGCGTAGCGCCCGGCGACGGCCACATCGTCTATGTCCCGGTCCCCGAAGAGCTGGACCTGCAATACGCCCTGCTGATGCGCAACCTGAACGGCGGCACCACGCGGGATGCGCGGGAGCCGGCTGCGGCCGGCAGCTGCGGGAATGATTGCGGCAAATGCGGGTGCGGCGGGAACTGATGCCCAGGCGTAGGGCGTACAACCGTTCGCGGTGGTACGCCGATGCACCCTGATCATCAGCAGACGCATCGGTCGAGCTCGAAGCGCCCTGTCACAGGTTTTCAGATTGGAGTTCGCGCGGTCGGAGACCAGGGGCAAACGGCGTATAACGTCGAACGTTATACGCCCTACGCCGTTACCTCACGGATTCTGCAGAAACACCACATACCCCCTGAACCACGGGCTTTGCGCCAGATAACCCGGCGCCTCCCATTCCCCGTACTGCGCCAGCCCGATGCGGAACGGCAGCTGCAACCGGGCCACGCGCGGCAGGTACGCCGCGTAGTTGGGAATGGTGTGCCGCCCCTGGTAGGTCTGCACCACCACCTCGTCCACCACGCCGGCCAGGCGATTGATGGTCTCCGGCGCGCCGTTGCTGCCCCAGTCCATCAACCCGGTGATGCTCAGCCGACAGTCGGGTGGCAGGCGCTTGCGCAGGTCCTGGAGGAAATCGACGTACTCCCCCAGGTAGCGGGTGCGCGCGTCGAAGTCGATCTGCACGCCCACCACCGGATTGCCGGCCGCGCGCCAGCGGCGCAGCTGGGCCAGCAGGGTGCGGTAGATGTCCTCGTGCCAGCGCAGGGTGTGGGCGCGGTAGACCACCCAGACCTCGCCCCGGGTCAGGCGCGGAATGGCGATACCCTGGGCGATCAGGCGCGCGTTGCCGTCCTTGTAGCGCGGCGCGCTGACTTGTCCCTGCAGCACGTAGAGGGTACGCGCCCGGGCCAGCACCGGCTGCGCAGCGACGCCGCTCCACAGCCAGAAGGCGTCGTGGTCGGCCGCGTCTACCTCGCCCGCGGCAGCGCCGGCGCTGCCCAGCAACAGCAGCGCCAGGGCAACCGCGACGGCTCGCAGCATCGGCTTACCAGTAGTACTTCAGCGCCTTCGCCCAGGGCGTGGCGGCGTACTGGCTCTTCAGCGCGCGGAACCACTGCTTGCGCTGGGACGGGGCGATGTCCTGGCTGCCGCAGCCGCTGAAGCCGCTGGGCGCGTAGCAGTTGATCGCGCGGAACAGCGCATAGGCACGGTCATCTTCCGGTGCCTGCTTGTCGGCGATGACCTTCAGGTAGCCGTCCATGCGCGAATAGGCGGTGCCGGGGAACAGCGACTGGCTGCCGCCCAGCTCACGCTCGCCCGGCGGGTTGTCCAGCGGGAAGCCGTCGAGGTTGTTGCGCAGGATGAACTCACCCAGGCAGTTCAGCGCCTTCGGCGGCTGCGGGCTCTGCTGCAGGTCGCGGGCCACGTCGACGATGGCCGGGCACTCGTAGCCGCTGTCGTTCTTGCCGCCCGGCCACTGGAACAGCGTCAGCGGCATGCTGCCGTAGAGGTAACCGATGCTGGCGCCCAGCGGCTTGTTGGTCGGCTCGGCGGGCAGCAGCGCGAGGTCGTCGATAAAGGCCTGGTACTGGCCGTGCAGCAGATCCTTGTAGAGCAGGGCGAACAACGCGGTGTCGCGCTCCTCGACCGAGGCCGAGGTCGAGCGCGCCTGCTGGCGCAGCAGATCGGGGCCGGCGACGTGGCGCAGGAGAATCTCGCGGATGATCGGCGTCTGCACCGGCGAGCCCTCGGCGAAGACCTTCACCAGGCGGTCGCTGCGCTCGTAGTTGAAGGCCAGGGCCAGTTCCAGCTGGTCGCGCTGCAGCGGTTGCCTGGCCATCGGCAGCAGGCGCAGCCAGAGCTTCTCGGCGCTCAGCCAGTCGTTGCCGGCCTCCAGGGCGAAACCACGCAGCGCCTGCTGGCTGAAGGCGAGGTAGTCGAGCTTCTCGGGAATCTCCTCGGGCAGGCTCTTCAACGCCTCGGCCGGCTTTTCTTCCACATACAGCTGGTAGGCCGCGGTCAGGTAGTCATGCAGGCCAGGCTGCTTGGCGAACAGTTCCTTCTGCCCCGCCAGACCTGCACTGTCCAGGGCACGCGGCTCGTTCGGCTCGTGATGGCGCATCTGCATCAGGTCGAGCACGGCCAGCAGGCGCGGGTCGCGGACATCCACCGGGTGGGCGGTGACCAGCAGCTTGTTGTCGACTTCCTGGATCAGCGGGCCCAGGTCGGCGTCGTGGCGGGCAAACAGCTCGGCGTATTCCCCGGCCAGGCGGCCCTCGTCGCTCATCAGCCAATAGACGCGGCGCAGCAGACCCTTGGCCGAGCCGGCGTACTGGCCCTGTGGATAACGCTTGAGGTAGTCGCCCAGGCTCGCCTCGGCGCCCTTCAGGACGTTCTTGTCGACCTTGCGCAGGTCGGGGTAGCCCATGTCGTCGAAGGCGTTCTGCTGGGCCTCGTTGAGCTGGCTGCGGGCGATCATGTAGCGGGCGGTTTCCTGCAGCCAGGGCAGGTCGCTGTCCTGCAGGGCGCGGAAGGCCTTGAGCGCCTCGCCGAAGCGGCCGCTGTAGAACTCCGCCGCGCCCTTGAGGTAGCTGGCGAACGCCTTGCCCGGCGCGGATTGCAGGTCGCCGGGGAGGATGACGGTGAGCTGGGTGTCATCCCACTGGCAGGCGCCGAGCAGGGTCAGGCGGCCGCGCGCCAGGCTCTGCCGCTCTTCGGCCGACAGCCCTTCCACCAGTAGCAGTTGGCTGAGGAAGTCCTGGGCGGTAGCGGCGTTGTTGCTGCGGCAGCGGCTGCCTTCGCCGCTGGCGAAGCTGTCGGCGGATTGCGCCAGGCTGTCCGCCGGCAGGCCGATGCGCGCCACCAGGTCGGCCAGCGGCGCGCTCGCCTGGGTGCCGCTCGCCGGGCCGTCGGCATCGGTGGACTGCCCATCGTCGAGCAGGCGCGCCATCGGGAACGGCACCTTGCCGTAACCCAGCTGCTGCTCATCGTCCGACAGCGGCCGGTCCGGAAGATTCGCCTGGCCTGCGTCGGCCAGCAGCAGCTGCAGGTTGATCCGGCTGTCGTTGCCGGGGCTCAGGAACGGCAGGCTGTTGCACACGTCCAGCGTGTCGCGCTTGAGGTTCCAGCTCGGGTAGCAGGAGTCGTCGCTGCTCGCGCGCGCTTCCTGCACGCCGAGGCAGCCAATCGTCAGGGCCAGTAGGGTGAGTCCGTGCAGACGCATGGAGGGTCCTTGTCCGTTGAGGCCCGCACGCCGGGCGCGGGAGGTTGGTTCAGGGGAAGAATCTTACCTCGCCGTCCCCACACTTGCCCGTTTCTATCGTCGCCGGACTGTAACGGCCAGCAACCGCCTGTCAGAGCCTGCGACACGTTGTCCAGCTGTGGACTTGTTTGCTCCGGCGCAAAGAAGATTCCGGCCCAAGGGGTATCTCTGTGCTCGACGACAGTTCGTCCATTACGGAGAAGTACTCATGCATGATCAGGAAGAGATGTCCCTTTCCCGGCGCAGCCTGCTGGCCGGCGCGGTGGTGCTCGGCGTCACCGGCTCGATGCTCGGCAGCACGCGCGCCTTCGCCAAGGGCGAGCCCGCGCCGAAGAACATGGGGCCGGCGCCTGACCTGTCCAAGCTGGAACACGTCCAGGTCGAACTGGTCGCCCCGCCCTTCGTCCACGCCCACGAACAACGCACCACGGGCAAGCAACGCGTGGTCCAGTTCCGCATGGTGATCGAGGAGAAGAAGCTGGTCATCGACGACGATGGCACCGAAATCCACGCCATGACCTTCAACGGCTCGGTGCCCGGACCACTGATGGTGGTGCACCAGGACGACTACGTCGAACTCACCCTGGTCAACCCGGCCAGCAACACCCTGACCCACAACATCGACTTCCACGCCTCCACCGGCGCCCTGGGCGGCGGCGCGCTGACCATCATTCAGCCCGGCGAAGAGGTGAAACTGCGCTTCAAGGCCACCCGCCCCGGCGTGTTCGTCTACCACTGCGCGCCGGGCGGGGCGATGATCCCCTGGCACGTGGTCTCGGGCATGAACGGCGCGCTCATGGTGCTGCCGCGCGATGGTCTGAAGGACCGCGACGGCCGGCCGCTGAAGTACGACAAGGTGTTCTACATCGGCGAGCAGGACTTCTACGTCCCGCGGGACAAGGACGGCAACTTCAAGCGCTACGCCAAGCCCATGGACGGCTACAACGACATGCAGGAAGTCATGAAGGGGCTGGTCCCCAGCCACATCGTGTTCAACGGCAAGGTTGGCGCCCTGACCGGCAAGAACGCGCTGACCGCCAACGTCGGCGAGACCGTGCTGCTGGTCCATTCCCAGGCCAACCGCGATACCCGTCCGCACCTCATTGGCGGCCACGGCGACCATGTCTGGGCCACCGGCAAGTTCAACAACCCGCCGGAGCAGGACCTGGAAACCTGGCTGATCCCCGGCGGCGCGGCCGGCGCATCACTCTACACCTTCCTGCAGCCGGGGCTGTACACCTACCTCAACCACAACCTGATCGAGGCCGTCCTGCTGGGCGCCGCCGCCCACATCCAGGTCGAAGGCAAGTGGAACTCCGACCTGATGACCCAGATCGAGCCGCCGACGCCGATCAAGTAAGGCCCACGGCCGGCTCCCCGGAGCCGGCCATTTCCCGGTCTCTTCGCGGACATCGCAGCCCATGCGCAAGACAACCCTGATCGGTGTGCCCGTCGCGCTCCTGGTCGGCGCTGCCGCCCTGCTGCCACGGCCGCAGTACGACCCGACGCTGGCGCCGGAAACCGTGGCGCTGGCGCCGCGTGAGTTCAGCTTCCGCCCCGCCGGCGACTACTGGCGGGAAAAACGGGCGGTGGACGCGCCGTCGCGGCGTGAACATCTCGCCCCCCGCTTCGAAGTCATGAAATTCCAGGTCAGCCAGGGTGAGTACGCTCGCTGCGTAGCCGACGGCGACTGCCTGGCACTCGACACCCGCTCACCGAGCCCGGACCTGCCGCTCACCGGCGCCAGCCTGCTGGACGCGCAGCTCTATGCCGACTGGCTGTCCCGGCGCACCGGGCAACGCTGGCGCCTGCCCACCGACCAGGAGTGGGCCTTCTTCGCCGGCTCGCGCTGGGCCGATGACGCCCTGCGCATCGAGGACGACGACGGCAGCAACCCGGCCCGGCGCTGGCTGGCCCGCTACCGTTTCGAGGCAGAAACTCGCACCAGCGCCTCGGCATCGCCGCAGACCCGCGGCAGCCACGGCCTGAACGAGTTCGGCGTGGCGGACCTGGGCGGCAACGTCTGGGAATGGACGCAAAGCTGCCACCAACGGGTGAACCTCGACGCCCAGGGCCGCCAGACTGATCGTGCGCAGTACTGCTCGATCCGCATCGCCGAGGGCCGCCACCGCGCCGCCATCAATGATTTCGTCCGCGACGCCCGCGGCGGCGGCTGCAGCGCCGGGCAGCCGCCGGACAACCTGGGCTTCCGCCTGGTCAGGGACATCCCTTGATTCCCCTCAAGTCCCGCGACCCGCCATCGCAAGTATGCTGCGGCGGGACCCAGGGAATCGTAGCCGTGACCACCCATCTCTCCGTCAACCGCGCCTGGCTGGCCAACCTGCCGCCCTTCGCCAACAGCAGCCGCGAAGAACAGGACGACATCCTGCGCGAAGCCAGCGTGCTGCGTCTGCGCAGCGGCGCCACCGTGTTCGAGCAGGGCGCGCCGGCGCAAGCCTTCTACCTGCTGGTCCATGGCCGCTTGAAGGCGACCCAGCTCACCGGCGACGGCCAGCGCGTGCTGGTGCGCATGGTCAATCCGGGCGATCTGTTCGGTTTCGCCCGCGCCCTTGGCCGGCCGGACTACCCCGCCACCGCCTGCGCAACCCTGGACAGCCTGGCGCTGGCCTGGCCGACCAGCCAATGGGAACCCCTGCTGGCGCGCCACCCCGGTTTCGCCCTGAACACCGTGCAGGCCATCGGCGAGCGCCTGCAGGAGGCCCACGTGCGCTTCTGCGAACTGGCCACCGAGGAAGTCGAACGGCGCGTCGCCCACGCCGTGCTGCGGCTGATCCAGCACTCCGGTTTTCCGGAAGCGGACGGCATCCGCATCGATTTCCCGGTCACCCGCCAGGATATTGCCGAGATGACCGGCACCACCCTGCACACCGTCTCGCGCATCCTCAGCGCCTGGGAGGACCGCGGCCTGGTTCGCGGCGGACGGCAGAAGCTGCTGGTATGCGCCCCGCAGCAGCTGATGCGGATCGCCGGCGACGAGCGGGAACCCGCGCGCGAAGGCGCTTGACTGCAATCAAGGAGCTCCGCGCGCGGCCGTCCCTAGACTGGCAACCACCATCACGACGACTGCGGCCGCCGTGCCCCACTGAACCGAGGCCCGCCATGACCGACAACCTTACCGAACGCACCCTGAGCGACCTGGCCTTCAGCGTGCCGGGCAGCACCGCGCTGTTCCACGACTACAAGCTCGACTTCTGCTGCGCCGGCCAGCGCAGCCTGGGCGAAGCGGCCAGCGAGCAGGGCCTCGACGCCCAGCGCATCGCCGCTGAGCTGCAGGCGCTGCCGCCCGCGAACGATCAGATCGACTGGCGATACAGCAGCAATGACCAGTTGATCGACCACATCCTGGAGCGCTACCACAAGGTCCACCGTGAGCAGTTGCCGGCGCTGATCCCGCTGGCCGAACGCGTCGAGAAAACCCATGCCGCGCATCCGCAGTGCCCGGCCGGCCTGACCGCGCACCTGAAGAAGATGCAGGAAGAACTGGAATGGCACATGTGCAAGGAAGAAAGCGTGCTGTTCCCCTGGCTGCGCCAGGGCATTCCGCTGACCCACGTGCAGGGGCCGATCGGCGTGATGCGCCATGAGCACGACGAACACTCGCAGTCCCTCGCCGTACTGGCCGACCTGACAGGGGACCTCACCGTGCCGGCGGACGGCTGCAACAGCTGGCGTCGGCTCTACAGTGGCCTGGAAGAGCTGCGCCGCGACCTGATGCAGCACATCCACCTGGAGAACAACCTGTTGTTCCTGGGCGCCAATCATCCGGCCTGAACACCGGACCTCGAGCCAGGAGGACGACCAGTGACAGCTTGTCTCACCACGCTGCCAGGTGGCATCGCGCATACTGGCGGGATTGTCCCCGCCCAGGAGCGCTCCGCCATGCTCGCGCATCGCGTCCACCACCAGATTCTGTGCGGCCACCATCTGTTCAACGTGCTCAACGAGGAACAGATGGAGCAGCTGCTCGCCACCAGCACGCTGCTCAACCTGGAGAAAGGCGACAAGCTGTTCCTCCAGGGCGAACCGGCCCACGCCTTCTATTTCGTGATTTCCGGCGCTGTGAAAATCTTCCGCCTGACCCCGGAGGGCCAGGAGAAGGTGCTGGAAGTCGTCGGCAGCCGGCAGACCTTCGCCGAGGCCATGATGCTGATGGACACATCCAACTACGTGGCCTCGGCCCAGGCGCTGGAGCCCACCCAGGTCTACCGCTTCGCCAACCGCACCTACATGGAGCTGCTGCACAGCAACCCGCAGCTGCCCTTCTCCCTGCTCGCCACCCTCTGCGTGCGCCTGCACCGGCGGATCAACGAGATCGAGACGCTGTCGCTGAAGAACTCCACCCACCGCGTGGTGCGCTACCTGCTGACCCAGCTGAACCGCCAGGGCAGCGAGGACCACCGCTTCGAACTGCCGATGGCCAAGCAACTGGTGGCCGGGCACCTGTCGATCCAGCCGGAAACCTTCTCCCGCGTGCTGCGGCGGCTGATCGACGAGAACATCATCGACCTCAACGGCCGCACCGTGCAGGTACTCGACGTCGGGCGCCTGGAACAGTTCGAGTAAGCCATGCGCCAGTGCCTGTACTGCCAGCACGAGAGCCCCGAGGGCCACGCGGATTGCCCGCAGTGCGGGATGCCGTTGCCGGTGGACCAAACCGCAGCGCGCCAGCGCCGCCAGCGGAGATTCGCGTGGTACTGCGCGTTCCTTGCGCTGTTCTGCCTCGTCATGATGCTCTGGCTGCCGCGCTGAGCCCCAAACCGGACTGCCCCTTGTAGGAGCGAGCTTGCTCGCGAACAGGCCCCGCCGCGGGATTTGGTTCGCGAGCAAGCTCGCTCCTACAGACAGATCTGTCAGCCTTGGCGACGGGTGAGCTGCCGATACAGCTGCGGCAAGCGCACCGGCAGTTGCGCCGGGTCGTTGATCAGCAGGTAACCCTGGCTGCCGAACAGGTGCGGCAGGTAGTCCGCCGCCTCGCGATCGATGGTGATGCAGAACGGCAGCAGTCCGGCGCGACGGGCTTCCAGCACCGCCTCGCGGGTGTCCTCGACACCGTAACGGCCCTCGTAGAGGTCGAGGTCATTGGGCTTGCCGTCGGTGAGGATCAGCAGCACGCGCTGGCGCTCCTTGCGCTCCAGCAGGAGCTGCGTGGCCCGGCGGATCGCCGCGCCCATGCGCGTGTAATAGCCGGGGCGCAGTGCGCGAATACGCCCGCGCACGGTGTCGTTGTGGCGCTCGTCGAAGGTTTTCAGCTGGGTCAGGCGCACCTGCTGGCGGCGCAGCGAGGAGAAGCCGTAGAGCGCGAAACGATCGCCCACCGCCTGCAGCGCCTCGCCGAACAGCAGCAGACTGTCGCTGATCAGGTCGATCACCCGGTGCTCGTTATCGATGTGCGCGTCGGTGGACATCGACAGGTCCGCCAGCAGCAGGCAGGCCAGGTCGCGGCGGGCCTGCCGGCGTTCGAGGAACAGGCCGGGCTCGCTGCACGCACCTAGGCGCCGTTCGACGCTGAAATCCAGCCAGGCTTCCAGGTCCAGTTCCGCGCCCTGGGGTTGCCGGCGCAGCCACTGCGGTTGCTGGCGCAGGCTTTCGAACTGCCGACGCAGGCGCCGTGCGGTGGGCGCCAGGGCGTCGGGAAGCGACGCCGGCACAGCATCGCGCGGCAGCATCGGCTGCAGGCAGACGTGGTCGTCGATCAGTTGCTGTCGGCGGTAATCCCATTCCGGCAAACGGATGCCCTCGCCCAACGGCACGTCGTCGAAGTCGGCGGCCGGCAGGTCGAGGTCCAGCTTCAGCCCACCGCCCTTCTTCTGCCGCTGGCGGGACAGGCTCAGGTGATCGAGGTCGTCCGCCACGCGCGCGGCATCGAGGTCCTCGCTGTCGTCGCCGGCACGGTCCAGTTCGACGTGCTCGGACCAGCTGAACAGGTTTTCCAGGCGGAACAGCAGCAGGCCGCCACGACCGGGATCCTGTTCAGTGCGCTCGCCGCGCTTGCGCGCCACGCCCTTGGCCTCGCTGTGGGCGGAGCGGCCGTGCTCGTCGCCGTCGATCAGGTCGGTGTGCTGCGGCGTGGCCAGGCGTTGCGGCGGGTAGAGCCACAGCGGCAGCGGCCAGGGCGCCTTCTCGCTGCGTGGCAGGCGCGCGACGCTGCCCGGTTCGCACAACGCCTGTTGCAGCGCGCGCTCCAGCGCCGCCTCGGCGGGCGGCAGCGCGGCGGGATCAGGGCGCAGGCAGAGCAGCGCCTCCACCAACCACTGATAGCGCGGACGTAACAGCGGGTAGCGCTCGAGCACGGACAGGGTCCATGCCTGATTGTCCTGCGCCCAATGGCGCATCGGCTGGCTGTGGGCGGCGAGCAGCGCCAGCCAACGGTACAGCTCGCGGTTCAGGTCGGCATCCGGGAACACCGCCAGCTGCGCGGGCAAGCGCAAGGAGTCGGCGTCGAACCAGGCCACCGGCAATTGCTGGCAGGTACCGGCCACTTGTTGCAGCAGGCTGCGGCGCACCAGCAGCTCGCGGGCGCTGGCCGCTTCCACACCGACGCCGGCTTCACCGCCGGTGCCACGGAACAGCAGCAACAGGCGGCGCCGCATCTCGTCCAGGGTCACCGCCGCTTCCTCGAACTCCGGGCTGGCACGGCGTGTGATGAAGCGGTGCCAGACGCGGCCGAAGCCTTCTTCGATTTCGAGGTGGATGGTCATGGCGCCTCCGGAAGGCAGAGAGAAGGAACAGGGCACGGTGTCCTAACAGAACACCGATCCAGTCCCCTCTCCCTTCAGGGAGAGGGTTAGGGAGAGGGTGCTACCGGCCACTCCGGCACTGGGTGCGGCCCTCTCCCCCCGCCCTCTCCCTGAAGGGAGATGGAGCTAAAAGCGCTACCGGCCAGATCGCAGCCCGGCAGGCTCCGTAAACGTCAAAAGGGCCCGCCGCAAAGCAGACGGGCCCGGATGGACGATATCGATCAGCTCACCTGCGCTACGCCGGAGGCGACGGCCACACGACCGCGCTGGCGGAAGCTGAGCAGGTAGCAGATCAGCCCGATGAAGAAGCCGACACCGGAGTACAGGCGCAGCCAGAAGAAGATCTTCAGCTGGTCGACCGTGGCCATGAACGGCATCGCGGCGCCATCGGCGGGCATGCGTTGCAGCCAGACCTGGACGATGCCAGCGGCGGTGAGCATCAGGGTGATCAGCAGCATGGAGATGGTCATCAGCCAGAAGCCCCAGATCTCCAGGCTCTGCGCCCGGGCGTCGGGCGCTTCGCCGATGCCCCGCAGGCGCGGCATGGCATAGCTGATCATGGTCATCACGATCATCGCGTAGGCGCCGTAGAAGGCCAGGTGACCGTGGGCGGCGGTGAGTTGCGAGCCGTGGGTGTAGTAGTTCACCGGGGCCAGGGTGTGCAGGAAGCCCCACACGCCGGCGCCGAGGAAGGCGGTCACGGTGGTGCCCAGGGCCCACAGCGCGGCGGCCTTGTTCGGGTGCTCGCGGCGACGACGGTTCACCATGTTGAAGGCGAACAGCACCATGGCGAAGAACGGCAGCGGTTCCAGCGCGGAGAAGATCGAGCCCAGCCACAGCCACACGCCCGGCGCGCCGATCCAGAAGAAGTGGTGGCCGGTGCCGATGATGCCGGTGATAAGGGCCATGGCGATGATCACGTACAGCCATTTCTCCACGACTTCGCGGTCCACGCCGGTGATCTTGATCAGCACGAAGGCCAGCATCGAGCCCATGATCAGCTCCCACACGCCCTCCACCCACAGGTGCACGACCCACCACCAGTAGTACTTGTCGCGCGAGAGGTTTTCCGGGTTGTAGAAGGAGAACAGGAAGAACACCGCCAGGCCAACCAGGCCGGTCATCATCACCACGCTGACGGCGGTCTTGCGGCCCTTGAGCATGGTCATGCCGATGTTGAACAGGAAGCCCAGCGCCACCACCACGATGCCCATCTTGGTGATCGTCGGCTGTTCGAGGAACTCCCGGCCCATGGTCGGCAGCAACTCGTTGTGGGTCAGCCTGGCCAGGCCCGCATAGGGCACCAGCAGGTAGCCCAGGATGGTCAGTACGCCGGCGATGGCGAACACCCAGAACAGCACGATGGCCAGTTTCGGGCTGTACAGCTCGCGGTCGGCCTCCTCGGGGATCAGGTAGTAGGCCGCGCCCATGAAGGCGAACAGCAGCCAGACGATCAGCAGGTTGGTATGCACCATCCGTGCGACGTTGAACGGGATCGCCGGGAACAGGAAGTCACCGACCACGTACTGCATGCCCATGATCAGCCCGAAGACGATCTGCCCGACGAAGAGCATCAGGGCGAACACGAAGTACGGCTTGGCCACCGACTGCGAGGCGAATTTCAGATAGGGATTGCCCGGGTTCATGCTCAACCCTCCTTGTTCGGCGGCCATTTGTTGGTATCGATCTTCGACGTCCAGAGCAGGAACGCCGCGAGATCCGTGACCTCCTGATCGCTCAGGTGGAATTGCGGCATCTGCCGGCGGCCGGGGACGCCCAGCGGCTGCATCTTCATCCAGGCGGCGAGGAAGCTGCCGAAGGCGGCGTCGCCGCCGCGGCGGATGGCGACGTTGCCCAGCTCCGGCGCGAAGTAGGCGCCTTCACCGAGGATCGAGTGGCAACCCACGCAGTTGTTCTGCTCCCACACCAGCTTGCCGCGCACCACCGACTCGGTGAGCTCACTCTGGTTGGTGCGCTTGGGGAAGGTGGTTTCGGTGTGATAGGTCAGGGCGAGGAATACCAGGAAGAAGAAAACGCCTCCTCCCAGGTAGATGTTCCTCGCCATACCTTTTGTGAATGTCTCTGACATGGGGCCCTCCTAGGTCACGGTCGGTGCCATTGTAGGAACCGGCCCCAGGCGTCTCGCTTGATGGCAATCAAGAAAGACCAATGCTTCCAGTCAGGTATTTTTTCGAAGGTAAATCAGTGAGTTGCGTGCAGCGCCAGGATCACGCCGGTAACCACCAGCGGCCAGCCGAGCAGCAGCGAACGCCACAGCCGGGGGCCATGGCCCAGCTCCATGAAACGCAGCGCGATGAGCCAGGCCTTGCCCAGGCCGAGCAGCAGGATCAGCGCCACCGGCAGCAGCGCATCGGGCGCGTGATGGCCCAGCCAGACACCAGCCACCGACATCGGCAACGTCAGCAGCCAGGCGGCCAGCAGCGTCTTCATGCGCCGGGCGCCAGCACGTAGACCAGCGGAAACAGCACCACCCAGACCAGGTCGACCATGTGCCAGTACAGCGCGCCGGACTCCAACCCGCCCAGGGCTTCGCGGCGGTACGCGCCCTGCAGGCAGCGCAGCGTCATCCAGGCGAGGATGACCAGCCCGAGCCAGACGTGCAGGAAGTGGAAGCCGGTGATCAACCAGAACAGGGTGAAGAAGGTGCTGTATTCCAGGTCCAGCCCGCGCGACGCGAGGTGATGGTATTCGGCGGACTTGAGCAGCACATGGGCCAGCCCCAGCAGCACCGCGACGCCGAGCAGGAGCGCCGCGCGGCGCTGGTGGCCGTGGCGCACCTGCTCCACCGCCAGCGCCGCGCAGAAGCCGGCGGTGAGCAGGGTCAGGGTCAGCGCCAGGGCGGTGGACAGGTCCAGTTGCGCACGGCCTGCGCGAAAGCCTTCGACGTCCAGGTACTGGGCCACGGCGAAGACGATGATCAGGATGGCGAAGACCGTCAGCTCGGCGAGGATGAAGAACCACATCGCCAGGTCGCCCGGCAGGTGCCGGGGGCTGACTGACAGCTCAGGCGAAGTGGACATCGACCAGGTCCATCAGCGCCGCGACCGTGGCTTCGTCGTCCGACAGCGGCTCGGCCAGCCCGGCGCGGCAGGCATCGCGCGGCGCCACGCCGGCATTGAGCAGGCGCGCGGTGAGCACCAGCAGGCGTGTCGAGCAGACTTCCTCCAGCTCCTGCCGCCCCAGCCGGCGCAGGGCCACGCCCAGCTGCGTCAGGCGTTGCGCCAGCTCGGGAGAAACGCCGGCCTCGCGGGCGATGATCGCGGCTTCCAGCTCCGGCGTCGGGTAGTCGAAGCGCAGGGCGACGAAGCGCTGGCGGGTGCTGGGTTTCATGCCCTTGAGCAGGTTCTGGTAGCCAGGGTTGTAGGACACCACCAGCATGAAGCCCGGCGGCGCCACCAGGGATTCGCCGGTGCGCTCGATGAACAGCTCGCGGCGGTCGTCCGCCAGCGGGTGCAGCACCACCACGGTGTCCTGCCGCGCCTCCACCACTTCGTCCAGGTAGCAGATGCCGCCTTCGCGCACCGCACGGGTCAGCGGGCCGTCCTGCCACCAGGTGCCGTCGCTGCCGATCAGGTGACGGCCGACCAGGTCCGCCGCCGACAGGTCGTCGTGGCAGGCCACGGTGTACAGCGGCAGGTTCAGGCGCTGGGCCATGTACTGGACGAAGCGGGTCTTGCCGCAGCCGGTCGGGCCCTTGATCAGCACCGGCATGCCTTGCGCGGAGGCCTCGGTGAACAGCGCCACCTCGTTGCCGGATGGCTGATAGAAGAGCGGCGGAATGTTCTGCGCAGGGGCATTCATGGCGGAGGAATCTCGGTAGGAAAGTTCGCTTAGCACGCTATCCAGCGTGGCGTATCGCCTCAAGCACGGCGCCCGAAGTTCTTGATTGGCATCAAGCGGAAGCCGCACGGGCCGCTCCTAGAATCGCCACAGACGCCGGGCGGGAAGCCGGCGAAAACGATCGGCGCCTCGAGGCGCCCAGCCTGTGAGGAGAGACGTTCATGAACAAAGCCCTGGTAGCCCTGCTGTTCGGCGGCATGCTGGTGCAGACCACCGCCATGGCCAGCACCGGCGAGGAGCTGTTCAAGGCCAAGGCCTGCGTGGCCTGTCATGCCGTCAACAAGACGGTGGTCGGGCCGGCCTTCAAGGAAGTTGCAGCGAAGTACGGCGCCGACGGTGTCGCGCACATCAGCAACAGCATCGAGACGGGCAGCAAGGGCGTGTGGGGCCCGATCCCGATGCCGGCCAACGCCGTCAGCCCGGATGAGGCCAAGACTCTCGCCGAGTGGATCGTCACCCTCAAGTGACGCCACTCCGCGCGGCCGGCACGCTCAGTGCCGGCCGACGCTCCTCAGCAACTCCAGGCAATCCCCCGCCGCCAGCGGCGGGCTGATCAGGAAGCCCTGGATCTCGTCGCAGTGGTGGGCACGCAGGAAGCGCAGCTGCTCGGCCTGCTCGACCCCCTCCGCCACCACCTTCAACTCCAGGCTGTGCGCCATGGCGATGATCGCCCGTGTGATGGCCGCATCCTCGCCCTGCTGTGACAGGTCGCGGATGAAGGTCTGGTCGATCTTCACGTAGTCCACCGGGAAGCGCTTCAGGTAGCTGAGCGAGGAATAGCCGGTACCGAAGTCGTCGATGGCCAGTTTCACGCCCATCTCGCGCAGCTGGCGGAAGGTCGTGGTGACGCTCTCGACGTTGTCCAGCAGCTGGCTTTCGGTCAGTTCCAGCTCCAGCAGGTGCGACGGCAGGCCGGTCTCCTCCAGCACGGTGCGCACCAGTTCGACCAGGTTTCCGGTGCGCAGCTGGTGCACCGAGAGGTTCACCGAGACCCGCAGCTCATGGCTCTGGAGTTGCCAGGCGCGGGCCTGCTGGCAGGCGCGACGCAGGACGAACTCGCCGATGGCGCCGATCAGCCCGGTTTCCTCGGCGAGGCCGATGAAGTCCCCCGGCGGCACCATGCCCATCTCCGGATGGCGCCAGCGCACCAGCGCCTCGGCGCTGTCCAGGCGTTCGTTGGCGAGGTTCAGCTTGGGCTGGTAGTGCACGTCCAGCTGGCCCTCGTCGATGGCCTTGCGCAGCCGGGTTTCCAGTTGCAGGCGCTCCAGGGTGCAGGCCTGCAGGTTGTCGGTGAAGAACTGGAAGGTGTTGCCTCCCAGGTGCTTGGCGTGCTGCATGGCCATGTTCGCCTGGCTCATCAGCGCGGAGATTTCCCAGGCGTTGTCCGGCAGCAGGCTGATGCCCACCGAGGCGCTGATCACCAGTTCGTGGCCACCGACGGTCATCGGCGTGCGCAGCTTGGCCAGCAGCCGGCTGGACAGACGCGCCAGCGCCGCGAGGCTGGCGTAGGAGTCGATCAGCACGGCGAATTCGTTGCCGGACAGCCGGGCGATGGTGTCGGCCTCTGGCACCGTCTGGGTCATGCGCCGAGACATCTGCCGCAACAGCTGGTCGGCGACTTCATGGCCGAGGCTGTCGTTGAGCAGCTTGAAGCGGTCCAGGTCGATCAGCAGCAGCGCCGCCGTGCGGCCTTCCTGGCGGGCGCGCTGGCTGGCCTCATGCAGGCGCTCCTTGAACAGCGAGCGGTTGGCCAGGCCGGTGAGTTCGTCGTAGTGCGACAGGTAGCGCAGGCGCTCCTCGGCGTCGCGGCGGGCGGTCAGGTCGGCGAAGAAGCCGACCACATGGGTCACCTGGCCACGGCCATCGCGCACCACGTTGAGCTGCAGCCACTGCGGGTACAGCTCGCCGTTCTTGCGCGTCTCGATCAGCTCGCCCTGCCAGGTGCCCTGGCACTCCAGTTCGGTGCGGATCGCCTGGTAGCGGCGCAGGGTCTCCGCGGAGCCCATCAGCCGGCTGACATTGCGCCCCAGCAGCTCCTCGCGGCGGTAGCCGGTGAGGTGGGTGAAGGCCTCGTTGAGGGCCAGCAGGCGGTAGTTCGGGTCGAGGATGATGATGCCTTCGCTGGCCGCCTCGAACACCGTGGCGGCCAGGCGCTGCTCTTCCTCGCGCAGCTTGCGGGCGGAAATGTCGCAACGGGTGCCGACCATCCGCGTGACCTGCCCGAGGGCGTCGCGCTCCATCGCCCGCCCGCGGTCTTCGACCCAGACCCAGTGGCCGTCGGCATGGCGCACGCGGTATTCGATGCGGTAGCCGTCGGTGCGGCCCTTGAGGTGTTCGACCAGCGCCCGGCGCAGCAGTGGCAGGTCGTCCGGGTGCAGGCGCGGGCGCAGGTCATTGCGCACGCTCTTCACCGCGTCCTGGGTGATCCCGAAGATTTCCTCCAGGTGCGAGTGGTGCACCTCGTCGGTCAGCAGGTTCCAGTCCCACAGGCCCAGCTCGCTGGCTTCCAGCGCCAGGGCCAGGCGCGCCTCGGTGTGGCTGAGCTGCGCGCTGCCGGCCTCCACCCTTGCCTGCAGGGCGTCGCGGGCGCGGCACAGCTCGCGTTCGGCACGGCGGCGCTGTTCGACTTCGCGCTCCAGGTCCTGGTTCAGCGCCTCGGTCTGGCCCTTGGCGCGCTCCAGGTGCGCCACCAGCGCCTGGGCCTGGAAACGCCGCAGCAGGCTGGTATGAACCAGCCGGTGAATCTGCCAGGCCACCACCAGCAGCGCCGCCAGCAGGATCACCCCGAGCACGCCCCAGCCCTGCTGCAACGGGTTTTCGCTGAGCAGCAGATAGGCAATCGAGGGGAACAGGCAGGGCAAGGCGAAGGTCAGGAAGGCCGGCAGGCTGACCGCGTAGGCCACGCTGGCCGACAGGATGGCGGCGGCGATCAGGCCGAACACCAGGGCCTGCTGGAGAAAGGCGTCCGCCGGAACCAGGGCGATGGCGGCGAAGGCCAGGGTCAGGCCGGAGGCCCCGGCGCCGAACAGGAAGGCACGTTGCCAGTGCGGGCTGGCCTGGCGCTCGGCGCAGGCGCCGTTGAACGCCGAAACCTGGATCAGCCGCAACACCGCCAGCAGCACCAGCGATACCAGCCAGCCGCCGAGCAGCAGGGTGGATACCCGCTCCCACAGCAGGCCGGCACAGGCCAGACCGTTGAGCAGCATGAGCAGCGTCGGAATCCGCGACCCCTGATACAGCAGGCGGGTGCGTTCGACGGCAATCTCGTGAGCATACTGCTGGCGGATCTCGGCATGGCTCACCGGGATCGCCGAAGGCTCTACATACGCAGTCATAGGCAGTTTTTCTTGTAGGTTCTGGCCTAAGAGTCGGCGGAGCATAACCGAGGACAATCCTCCGCTAACAGCATCACAGATGGCATTTGGCCGGCTGCCTGCCCAACTTTCGTCGGGAATCCGCCGGACGGCGGGCCGGTTTGCCGGGGAAAACCGCCCGTCGGTAGAATGCCGTCCCATGAACGATGACCTCTCCCTCCTGCTCAACTCCCTCAATGACCCGCAGCGCCAGGCCGTGGCCGCGCCGCTGGGGCGCCAGCGCGTGCTCGCTGGCGCCGGGTCCGGCAAGACCCGCGTGCTGGTGCACCGCATCGCCTGGCTGATCCAGGTGGAGCGCGCCTCGCCGCACAGCATCCTGGCCGTGACCTTCACCAACAAGGCCGCCGCCGAGATGCGCGCGCGGATCGAGCAGCTGCTGGGGATCAACCCGGCCGGCATGTGGGTCGGCACCTTCCACGGCCTCGCGCACCGCCTGCTGCGCGCGCACTGGCAGGAGGCCAACCTGCCGGAGAACTTCCAGATCCTCGACAGCGACGACCAGCTGCGCCTGGTCAAGCGCGTGGTCCGCGAGCTGGGGCTGGACGAGCAGCGGTGGCCGCCGCGCCAGGCGCAGTGGTTCATCAACGGGCAGAAGGACGAGGGCAACCGCCCGCAGAACATCCAGGCCAGCGGCGACCTCTACCTGTCGACCATGGTCAGCATCTACCAGGCCTACGAAGAAGCCTGCGCCCGTGCCGGCGTGGTGGACTTCGCCGAGCTGCTGCTGCGCTCGCTGGACCTCTGGCGCAACCGCCCGAGCCTGCTGGAGCACTACCAGCGGCGCTTCCGCCACATCCTGGTGGATGAGTTCCAGGACACCAACGCCGTGCAGTACGCCTGGCTGCGCTTCCTCGCCAAGGGCGGCGAGAGCCTGATGGTGGTGGGCGACGACGACCAGTCGATCTACGGCTGGCGCGGCGCGAAGATCGAGAACATCCAACACTTCGCCGATGACTTCGCCGGCACCGAGGACATCCGCCTGGAGCAGAACTACCGCTCCACGGCGACCATCCTGAAGGCCGCCAACGCCCTGATCGCCAACAACAGCGGGCGCCTGGGCAAGGAACTGTGGACCGACGGCGTCGACGGCGACCCGATCACCCTCTACGCCGGCTTCAACGAGCACGACGAGGCGCGCTACATCGTCGAAACGATCGAAGACGCCCTGCGCAAGGACGGTCTCAAGCGCAGCGAAATCGCCATTCTCTACCGCTCCAACGCCCAGTCCCGCGTGCTGGAAGAGGCGCTGCTGCGGGAGAAGATCCCCTACCGCATCTACGGCGGCCAGCGCTTCTTCGAACGCGCCGAGATCAAGAACGCCCTGGCCTACCTGCGCCTGATCCGCCTGCGCGACGACGACGCCGCGCTGGAGCGGGTGATTAACGTGCCGCCGCGCGGCATCGGCGAGAAGACCGTCGAGGCGATCCGCAACGCCGCGCGCCTGAACGGCACCTCCATGTGGCGCGCGATCAACGACGTGATCGCCGCCAAGGCCGTGGCCGGCCGCGCCGCCAGTGCGTTGAACGGCTTCCTCGAAGCCGTCGACCTGCTGGCGCTGAAAGTGGAAGGTCTGCCGCTGCACCAGATGACCCAGATCGTCATCGAGCAGTCCGGCCTGATCACCTACCACAAGGAAGAGAAGGGCGAGAAAGGCCAGGCCCGGGTGGAAAACCTGGAAGAACTGGTCAGCGCCGCCCGCGCCTTCGAGAACCCGGACGACGAGGACATCCCGCCGCTGGTGGCCTTCCTCGACCACACCGCGCTGGAGTCCGGCGACACCCAGGCCGACGCCTTCGAGGACAGCGTGCAGCTGATGACCCTGCACAGCGCCAAGGGCCTGGAGTTCCCGCTGGTGTTCCTCGCCGGCATGGAAGAGGGCCTGTTCCCGCACAAGATGAGCCTGGAAGAACCCGGGCGTCTGGAAGAAGAACGCCGTCTGGCCTATGTGGGCATCACCCGCGCCATGCAGCGCCTGGTCATGACCTACGCGGAAACCCGCCGTTTGTACGGCAGCGAGACCTACAACAAGGTCTCGCGCTTCGTCCGCGAAATCCCGCCGAGCCTGATCCAGGAAGTGCGCCTATCCAACTCGGTGAGCCGTCCGCTCTCGGGCGGCCAGCGCAGTGGCAACCTGTTCAGCGGCGCCAGCGTGCCGGACAC
The DNA here is from genome assembly GCF_047902425.1 of Pseudomonas macauensis. NCBI lineage: Bacteria > Pseudomonadati > Pseudomonadota > Gammaproteobacteria > Pseudomonadales > Pseudomonadaceae > Pseudomonas > Pseudomonas macauensis. The sequence continues at coordinate 5,946,656 of NZ_CP138377.1, forward strand.
CCCGTTCAGCCTCGGCCAGTCCGTGCGCCACCCGCTGTTCGGCGACGGCGTGATCCTCAACTTCGAAGGCTCCGGCGCCCAGGCGCGGGTGCAGGTGAACTTCGACAGCGAGGGCAGCAAGTGGCTGATGATGGGCTACGCGAAGCTGGAAGCGATCTGACGGCTCTTTTGTAGGAGCGAGCTTGCTCGCGAACGGATTCACCGGCGGCTCTGGCGCCGAGATGTTCGCGAGCAAGCTCGCTCCTACAGTCAATCCTCAGTGCTGCCCGCCGCCGTTCTGCTCGAAGGTCTCGATCAGCGCCACCTGCATCCGCGAGTGCACGCGGATGAACCAGCGCCAGAACACCGCGATCACCAGCGCGGCGATCAGCACGACCACCACCAGCAGCTCGCCCGGCGGCAGGATGCTCGAACTGAGCGCCGCCAATAGCAGCATCATGCCGCCCAGCGAGAGCAGCGGGATCAGTTCGGAAATCACCCGGCGCACACGGGCCGTATGGCGCCCGGCGCTTTCCGCCTTCACGCCCATTTCCGCCAGCAGCATCGCCAGCGCCTTGAGCTTGCGGTAGGCGGCGATCAGGAACGGCAGCGACAGCAAGAGCGCGGCGCCCCAGACCAGCGCCTTGTGCAGCGCTTCCTGCTCGACGATATCGGCCAGCCACTGGGAGAGGGTCCCGGCGAAGTAGGCCAGGCCGAAGAAGATGGCGATCACCAGGGTCAGGTTCACACCCACCTGCAGCAGGATGCGGCGGATCAGCCCGGCAAGGATCGCCTTGTCCCCCCGTGGCTTGATGCTGCGCAGCCATTCGCCATACAGGCTGAACACCCGCACCATGGGCGACGGCAGGCTGCGCCCCAGGTAGAGCGCCAGCGGGTCGGCGGAGCGGATCAGGTAGGGGGTCAGCAGCGTGGTGATGGCCGACACGCCGACCACCACCGGATAGAGGAAGTCGCTGGTCACGCCCAGGCTCATGCCCAGCGCGGCGATGATGAAGGAGAACTCGCCGATCTGCGAAAGGCCCATGCCCACGCGCATCGAGGTGCGCCCATCGTTGCCGGCGATGAAAGCGCCGGCGCCACAGGACACCAGCTTGCCCAGCACCACCACCAGGGTGATCACCAGGATCGGCGCGGCGTAGTCCACCAGTACCCTGGGGTCGATGGTCAGACCGATGGCGACGAAGAAGATCGCGCTGAACATGTCGCGTACCGGCTCCATCAGGCGCTCGATCTGAATGAGCTGGCGCGATTCGGCCATGATCGCGCCGATCAGGAACGCGCCCAGGATCATGCTGTACTCCAGCTTCACCACCAGCAGGCAGAAGCCGAAGCACAGGCCGAGCACCGTCACCAGCAGCATCTCGTTGCTTTCGAATTTCGCCACGTAGGCCAGCAGGCGCGGCACCAGCAGAATGCCGACGACCAGCGCGACGACCATGAACAGGCTGAGCTTGCCGACCGTGGAGAACACCTGGTCGGCCTCCACCGTGCCGCTCACGGCGATGCCTGAGAACAGCGCGATGATGCCGATGCCAAGGATGTCCTCGATGATCAGCACGCCGAATATCAGCTGGGCGAAGCGCTCGTTCTTCATCTTCAGGTCGCCCAGCACCTTGATGATGATGGTGGTGGAGGACATCGCCAGGATCGCGCCGAGGAACAGCGAATCCATGGTGTTCCAGTCGAACAGGCGGCCGATCTCGAACCCAGCCCAGATCATCAGGGTGATCTCCAGGAAGGCAGCGATGAAGGCCGTGGCGCCGACCTGGAACAGCTTGCGCAGGGAGAATTCCAGGCCCAGGCAGAACATCAGGAAGATCACCCCCAGCTCGGCGAGGGTCTTGATCGTGTCTTCGTCGTGCACCAGGGCGAACGGCGGGGTGTGCGGGCCGATGATCACCCCGGCGATGATGTAGCCCAGCACCACCGGCTGCTTGAAGCGATGGCAGAGGATGGTGACGAAGCCGGCGATCAGCATGATCACCGCAAGGTCCTGGATGAAGTCGATGGCATGCATGGTCGGCGGTCCTCGCGGCGTGGGGTCTGGGGATCGCGCGGCGAAGGCCTCGCTCAGCGAAGCCTATCATCCGGATTTCGCCGCCCGGCGGCTCTGAAAGAATCAGTAACAGACTGATTTGGAAAGGGATTCCACAGCCCCCATATAGGGCAACAGCGCGAAACAAAATCCGGCTGGCCCTCACCGGCATAGCTCGGCAACATGACGCGCGTCGAATACCAACCAAGAGAATGACAACGATGAAGCGCTTTCTCAGCCTTGCCATGGCCTTCTGTGTCGCCGTGACGCTCAGCCTCGACGTCAACGCCGCCAAACGTTTCGGTGGCGGCAAGAGCATGGGCTCGGCGCCGAGCCACCAGACCCGCCAGGCGCAACCGTCCGCCGCCCCGACTTCCCCCACCGCGGCGCCTGCCGCTACCGGCGCTGCCGCTGGCGCAGCCGGTGCCGCCGCCAAGAGCGGCGCTTCGCGCTGGCTCGGCCCGCTGGCCGGCCTGGCCGCCGGTGGCCTGCTCGCCTCCATGTTCATGGGCGATGGCTTCCAGGGCATGCAGTTCCTCGACATCCTGATCATCGCGCTGATCGCGTTCATCGCCTTCCGCTTCATCGCTTCCCGTCGCCGCCAGCAGCAGGGCCACCAGCCCGCCATGGCCGGCCATGCACCGATGCAGCGTGAAATGCCGGCCCAACCGTCGGTCTTCGGTGGCGCCGCTCGTCCGGTGATGGACACCCGCCCGGTGATCAACGCGCCGAGCTGGTTCGATGAAACCCGCTTCATCGGCGCGGCCCGCGAGCACTTCATGTCCCTGCAGCAGCACTGGGACGCCAACGAGATGGACAAGATCGCCGAGTTCGTCACCCCGCAGATGCTGCAGTTCCTCAAGCAGGAACGCGCCGACCTGGGCGACGGCTACCAGTCCACCTACATCGACAACCTCGACGTGCAACTCGAAGGCGTCGACGACAACGCCGAGAAGACCGTCGCCACCCTGACCTTCAGCGGCGTGTCGAAGTCCTCGCGCTTCGACCAGGGCGAGCCCTTCAGCGAAAGCTGGCGCATGGAGCGTGCCCAGGGCGAAAACCAGCCCTGGCTGGTGGCGGGCATCCGTCAGAACTGATCCTGCACGCAACACTGGAAAAGCCCGGCCCTGGCCGGGCTTTTTCGTTTCTCGGGGAAGGTCGATGCGCTGGACTCCCCTCACCCGGCACCTGAGCCGCCCGTCCGGCCAGCGTCCCCACAGTGGCCTTGCACCAAGGGCCGGCTACTACTGTATAAAGCGCGCCATTCGTCGAAAGTAGAGAGGCCCCGCCTGTGGAAGATGTGATCGAGAAACTGCGTGAAGCGAACGAACCGGTTCCCGTCCCGCTGGAATTGCCGGACGAAGAACTGCTGGTGGAGATCGAAGAAGCCCTGCTGATAGGCATTCCGTCGGAATTCCGCGAATTTCTTCTGCAGGTCAGCGACGTGGTTTATGGTCGCCTGGAACCCGTCACGGTGACCGATCCGCACTCCCATACCTACCTGCCGGAGGTGGCCGCGGTGGCCTGGTCGATGGGCCTGCCGCGCGAGCTGATACCGCTCTGCGCCGATGGTGACGACTACTACGCGGTGGCCGAAGACGGCGAAGTGGTGCTCTGGGCCGACGGCGAGCTCACCGAGGAAACCTGGGACTCGGTGTGGACCTGGGCACGCGACGTATGGCTCGACACCTGAGCCGGGGCTTCGGAATTTCCTGAAACTTCGGTGGTCTCACTGGCAACTCACCGTACCTTCGGCCCTTTGCTGTCCAGGCCAGGCACGATGCCTTGTTGTGGAGATGCTATGAAGTTCAAAGCCCTGTTCACCAGCCTGCTGCTGCTCGGCCTCGCCGGATGCGCCGACAAGGCCGTGGTGACGCTGCAGGATGGCAGCGAAATCCTGGTGAAGGATCACTCTGATTACGACAAATACAATGACTACTACGAATTCGAGCAGCTCAATGGCGAGACGATTCTGATCAAGAAGGATAACGTCCGCTTCATCAAGACGCCTTGAGTTGAGCGCCGATCCGGTGAGACGCCGATCAGCGAGGAGGTGAGCGCAGTGCCCGCGCTCCTGGCTGATCCAATCCACTTCGCGGCGGGACCTAGCGCGCCCCCAGCCGTCCCCCGCTCTCCAGTTCGAGCAGATTGAGCAGGTACTGGCCGCAGTAACCCAGGTCCTGCTCGATGGCTTTGCGCGCGCTCGCGCCATCGCCACGCTCCAGGGCGCTCAACGCGTCTTCGTGGAAGTCGTTCAGGCGCAGCGACAGGTCGGCCTCGGTGAACAGGCGGTTGAAGAACGGCCCGACCTGCAGCCAGAGCGCCTCGATCATGCGCAGCAGGGTCGGGTTGCCACAGGCGCTGTAGAGCGTGAGGTGGAACAGGCTGTTGGCGTCCAGATACCCCTGGACGTCGCGGGCATTCAGCGCGTTTTCCATGCGCTCGGTGCATTCGCGCAGCACCTCCATGTCAGCCGGGCGCAGATGCCGGGCCGCATCCTCCACCGCCAGTCCCTCCAGGGATTGCCGCACCTGCAGGATCTGCAGGTAGCGCTCGCGGGTCATCACCGGTACCCGCAGCGAGCGCTGCGGCTCGCCTTCGAGCGCGCCCTCGGCGACCAGCCGCTGCAAGGCGGCGCGCACGGGCATCGGGCTCGTGCCCCACTCCTGGGCCAGATCACGGATCTTCAGCCGCTCGCCGGGCTGGAAGCGCCCGCTCAATAGAGCCTGGCGCAGGTTCAGGTACAGCTGCTCCTGAAGGTTGTCGGCCATCGCACGTCACTCCCGGCCGGCCGGCGGTGCCGGCAGTTGGGCGAAGGTCAGGCTGCAGTTGTGCATCATCTTGCGTATCCCTTGTTTTCGATCAGACAAAATCTGTGATCACAGAATTCTTTGATTGGCAGATTATCAGGCTAAATATCCTGTGTATTGACTTTTTTGTGATCACAAATAGAAGATGTGCAAAAAAACAAACGAGGTGTGCAACATGACCGCCAGCGGAATCGCCCAACAGGCCGTTGATCTCTTCACCGCCCGTGAGCGCCAGCGCTTCCTGGAACAGAACCCCAAGTCCGTCGCTCTCGCCGAGCGCGCGCACAAGTCGCTGTATGCCGGCGTGCCGATGCACTGGATGGCCGACTGGTCCACGCCCTGCCCGCTGTTCGTCGAGCGCGCCCAGGGCGCCCGCTTCTACGATGTGGACGGCCATGACTACGTGGACTTCTGCCTGGGCGACACCGGCAGCATGTTCGGCCACTCCCCGGCGCCGATCGCCCGCGCCCTCGCCGAGCAAGGCGCCCGCGGCCTGACCACCATGCTTCCGGGCGAAGACGCCGTGGTCTGCGGCGAACTGCTCGCCGCGCGCTTCGGCCTGCCCTACTGGCAGGTGACCGCCACCGCCACCGACTCCAACCGCTACGTGCTGCGCTGGGCCCGCGCGGTAACCAGGCGCAAGACCCTGCTGGTGTTCGACGGCTGCTACCACGGCACCGTGGACGACGTGATGGTGCGCTACCGCGACGGCGAGACCGTGCACCGCTCCGGCCTGGTCGGCCAGGCCTACGACCTGACCCAGCACAGCCGCTCCATCCCGTTCAACGACGTGGAAGCGCTGGAAGCCGCGCTGGCCCAGGGCGACGTCTGCGCCCTGCTGTGCGAACCGGCGATGACCAACATCGGCATGGTCCTGCCCGATCCGGGCTTCATGCAGAAGTGCCGCGAGCTGACCCGCAAGTACGGTTCGCTGCTGATCATCGACGAAACCCACACCATCTCCACCAACATCGGCGGCTGCACCCAGCTGTGGAACCTCGACCCGGACTTCTTCGTGGTCGGCAAGCCGATCGCTGGCGGCGTGCCCTGCGGCATCTTCGGCTGCAGCGCGGAGATGGCCGAACGCATGGCCGCCTCGCGCAAGAGCGCCCAGGAAGACAGCCATGGCCACGGCCACAGCGGCATGGGCACCACGCTCTCGGCCAACGCCCTGGCCATGCACTGCATGCGCGCCAACCTGGAACAGGTGATGACCCAGGCCGCCTACGACCACATGCTGCCGCTGGCCAAGCGCCTGGCGGACGGCTTCCGCGGGCTGATCGCCAAGCACGAGCTGAAGTGGTCGGTGACCGAGTTGGGCGCGCGCAGCGAATTCCAGTTCTGCCCCGTCTCGCCGCGCACCGGCGCCGAGGCCGAAGCGGCCTTCCACGACGAGTTGCAGATGGCGCTGCACCTGTACCTGATCAACCGCGGCATCCTGATCACGCCGTTCCACAACATGACCCTGTGCTGCCCGGACACCACCGCCGAAGACGTGGATCGCCTGATTGCGACGCTGGACCAAGGCATCACCGAGCTGCTGGCCATCCCCGGCGCCCGCGAGACCTGATCGCATGGAACCGTAGGGCGCATAACCTGGAACAGGTTATCCGCCGTCCGTTGTGTTGGCGGATAACGCTGACGCGTTACGCGCCCTACGTGAAGCCCTAGCGCTGGCGAAACGAATCGCGGACAAACTCCGCTCTTGCAATAAAGAGATTACGGCGCCCCGCGCCACCGAGGACCACCATGCAATTCGCCGATCGAAAGGAAGCCGAAGCCTTCCTCGCCGCCCACCCGGACGTGCGCAGCATCGAACTCTTCATCATCGACTCCAACGGCATCCCGCGCGGCAAGCTGCTGCACCGTGACGAGCTGCTGGCGATCTACGACAACGGCCGCCCGCTGCCCAGCTCGATCCTCGCGCTGACCGTACAGGGCGAGGACGTCGAAGGCACCGGCCTGGTCTGGGAAGTCGCCGACGCCGACTGCTGGACCTACCCGCTGCCCGGCAGCCTGACCCTGCAACCCTGGCGCGCCAGCCCCACTGGCCAGCTGCAGGTGAGCATGCACCCGACTCAGGGCCTGCCGGCCACTCCAGCCGACCCGCGCCAGGCGCTCTCCCGCGTGGTCGACCGGCTGAAAGCCGACGGCTTCCACCCGGTGATGGCGGTGGAGCTGGAGTTCTACCTGCTGGACAAGCAGCGCGACGCCAACGGCCGCCCGCAGCCGGCGGTGCAGATGAACGGCATCCGCCCGGAGGCGCCGCAGGTTTACGGCGTCTATGAACTGGAACAACTGCAGCCGTTCCTCGACGACCTCTACGCCGCCTGCGAAGTGCAGGGCCTGCCGGTACGCACGGCGATTTCCGAGTACGCGCCGGGCCAGGTCGAGCTGACCCTGGAGCACCGTTTCGACGTGATGCAGGCCATCGACGAAGGCGTGCGCTACAAGCGCCTGGTGAAAGGCGTGGCGAACAAGCACGGCCTGCAGGCCTGCTTCATGGCCAAGCCGTTCGGCGATCGCGCAGGCAGCGGCATGCACCTGCACGTCAGCCTGGCCGATGAGCAGGGCAACAACCTCTATGCCAGCGAAGACATTCACGGCACCCCGCTGCTGCGCCACTCCATCGGCGGCATGATGGCGCGCCTGCTGGATTCCCTGGCGATCTTCTGCCCCAACGCCAACTCCTTCCGCCGCTTCCAGGCCAACAGCTACGCGCCGCTGGCCAAGAGCTGGGGCGTGAACAACCGCACCGTGTCCTTCCGCGTGCCCGGTGGCCCGGCGAAGAGCCGGCACATCGAGCACCGCATCTGCGGCGCCGACGCCAACCCCTACCTCGCGGCGGCGGCGATCCTCGCCGCCATCCACGAAGGCATCCGCGAGCAGATCGATCCGGGCGCGCCCATCGTCGGCAACGGCTACGAGCAGGCCACCGAGTTCCTGCCCACCGACTGGCTCACCGCGCTGCGCGCGCTGGAGTCCTCCACCTGGGCCCGCGAGGCGCTGGGCGAGGAATTTCTCAAGGTGTTCCTGGCGATCAAGTGGGAGGAATACCGCCAGTTCATGGGCGAGGTCGGCGAGCAGGACTGGCGCTGGTACCTGCATCACGCCTGATCGGCGGGCTGAACCGGTCACTCCGTGCCAGGGCTTCCCCCTCACCCCAGCCCTCTCCCTCAGGGAGAGGGAGCCGTCCGTGCCGGCTGACGATACCGTTTCGTCCTGCACCGATCGGTCCCCTCTCCCCCTGGGAGAGGGTTAGGGTGAGGGGCTCTTGCAAGCGCTGACCGGGCACAAATCCACCAGACGAATCGCTCAAGGCGGGCCGTACTTTTCGCGTACCCGCTGACACACGACAGCCTTACGAAAAATTTACCCTGGCAGAGTGAAGAATCTGGTCTTTTCTTGGTCTGTAATTGCACGGGACGCAGGTGCGTCCCGTCGTCGAAACGGCGCCCGCCGGTACTGCCTGCCGGCCGCCGTCCTCTCTCAGGCAGGGAGAACCCGTAGACAATGAGCACTCCTGTCGTACTGATCACCGGCGCCGCCGGTGGCCTCGGAAAAGCCATCGCCAAACGTTTCGCCCAAAGCCACTGGCGCATCGCCGCCACCGACGTGGACAAGGCTGGCCTGCACGCACTGAACGCCCAGGTACCGCTGGACGCAACCGCTGTGGGCGACCTTCGACGAGCCGACAACTGCCACAGCCTGGTCTCCGACATCCTCGCCCGCACCGGTCGCCTCGACGCCCTGGTGAACGCCGCCGGCGTGTGGCGCGAAGGTCCGGTGGAAGACTTCAACGAGGATGACTTCGACCTGGTGCTGGGGGTCAACCTCAAGGCCGCCTTCTACATGTGCCAGGCCGCGACGCCTTACCTGAAGGAAAACCACGGCTGCATCGTCAACATCTCCAGCGACTCCGGCCGCCAGGCCTATCGCGGCTCCGCGGCCTACTGCGCGAGCAAGGCGGCGCTGACCATGCTCACCCGCACCCTGGCCCTGGAGCTGGCCGAGTCGGGCGTACGGGTCAACGCCATCTCCCCGGCCGACATCGCCACGCCCATGCTCGACTACCAGGCCGAGCGCTACGGGCAGGGCAACCCGGACGCCTACAAGCGTGCGCTGCTGAAGGATTATCCACAGGGCAAGGTGGCGCGTTTCATCCGTCCCGAAGAAGTCGCCGAACTGGTCTGGTACCTGTGCAAACCGGAATCCGAAGCCATCACCGGCGCGGACCTGGCGATCGACTTCGGTCTCTCGGCCGGACGCTGATCCGGCACCACCGAACGGGCGGCCATTGGCCGCCCGTTTTGCATCCGTCGGCGGGCATTGGCGCCCATGGCCAATGAGCGGTATAGAAAAAACTGTGTCGTCAGCCCCGCCCCGGTGCGTCCAGAGTGGGTCCCTTTTCCATTCGCCACAGAGAACAGCATGGAACCCGGCAACCACCAGCTCAGCATGACCGTCCTGATGACCCCCGACATGGCCAACTTCTCCGGCAATGTCCACGGCGGCACCCTGCTCAAGTACCTCGACGAAGTCGCCTACGCCTGCGCCAGCCGCTATGCCGGCCACTATGTCGTCACCCTGTCGGTGGACCAGGTGATCTTCCGCGAGCCGATCCACGTCGGCGAACTGGTCACCTTCCTCGCCTCGGTGAACTACACCGGCCGCACCTCCATGGAGATCGGCGTGAAAGTGGTCACCGAAAACATCCGCGAAAAGTCCGTGCGCCACACCAACAGCTGCTTCTTCACCATGGTGGCGCTGGACGACGAGCGCAAGCCCACGGTGGTTCCGCAACTGGAGCCGCAGACCAAGGACGAGAAGCGCCGCTTCGCCCAGGCTCAGCAGCGCCGCCAGCTGCGTCAGGAGCTGGAACAGCGCTACAAGGCAATTCGCGACGAATGACAGACGATCGCGACATTTCTTGATAAGAATTGCCTGTGTCGCGGAAAATATCTGCTGCGTCAACAGGTTACTCTTGCGTGAAAGCAATGTAGGAATTCATTTCAGCGCCTAGAGTTTTCGTACGCGGGTTTGCCCCCGTGATCCACCTTCGAGCAACCCGGGCCCGCCGGCTCCGGTTGCTCCCTGCGTGCCCGGAGCCCAGACCATGCATCACACGCCCCTGCTTACCACCCTCGCCGTCGGCTTCGTGCTGGCCTTCGTCCTCGGCGCCCTGGCCAACCGCCTGCGCATCTCGCCGCTGGTGGGCTACCTGGTCGCCGGCGTGCTCGCCGGCCCCTTCACCCCCGGTTACGTCGCCGACCAGGCGCTGTCCGGCGAGATCGCCGAACTGGGCGTGATCCTGCTGATGTTCGGCGTCGGCCTGCACTTCTCGCTGAAGGACCTCCTGTCAGTCAAAGCCATCGCCATCCCCGGCGCGGTGGTGCAGATCGGCGTCGCCACTCTGCTGGGCATGGGTTTGGCCTGGATGATGGACTGGCAGTTCGGCGCCGGCCTGGTGTTCGGCCTGGCGCTGTCGGTAGCCAGTACCGTGGTCCTGCTGCGGGCCCTGGAACAGCGCCAGTTGATCGACACCAAGCGCGGCCGTATCGCCATCGGCTGGCTGATCGTCGAGGACCTGGCGATGGTCCTCACCCTGGTGCTGCTGCCAGCGCTGGCCGGCTCCCTGGGCGGCACCGCCGACGGCAATGAAGGCGGCGTGCTGCTGCCGATCCTGCTGACCCTGGGCAAGGTCGCCGCCTTCGTCGCGGTGATGATCCTCGGCGGCCGCCGCATCGTGCCCTGGGCCCTGGAGCGCGTAGCCAAGACCGGCTCGCGCGAGCTGTTCACCCTGGCCGTGCTGGCCATTGCCCTGGGCATCGCCTACGGCTCGGCGGTGGTGTTCGGCGTGTCTTTCGCCCTCGGCGCCTTCTTCGCCGGGATGATCCTCAACGAGTCCGAGCTCAGCCACGAGGCGGCGGAAAACTCGCTGCCGCTGCGCGATGCCTTCGCCGTGCTGTTCTTCGTCTCGGTGGGCATGCTGTTCAACCCGGCCATCCTGGTCCAGGAGCCGCTACCGGTGCTGGCCACCTTCCTGGTCATCGTGTTCGGCAAGTCCGTGGCGGCGTACATCATCGTGCGGCTGTTCGGCCATCCCAACAGCACCGCGCTGACCATCGCCGCGAGCCTGGCGCAGATCGGCGAGTTCTCCTTCATCCTGGTCGGCCTGGGCGTCAGCCTGAACCTGCTGCCCGAAGCCGGCCGCGACCTGGTGCTGGCCGGGGCGATCCTGTCGATCCTGGTCAACCCGCTGCTGTTCATCGCCATCGACCGCCTGCAGGCGCGCCAGGCGCAGAAGGCCGAGAGCGAGCCGGGCGTGGTGCAGGTGGAAGCCCCCGACCTGCCGCCGCCGGTGCTGGAGCATGATCACGCGATCCTCATCGGCCACGGCCGGGTGGGTGCGCTGGTCAGCGAGCGCCTGCGTCAGGACAAGGTGCCGGTGGTAGTGATCGAGGACAAGCGCGAGAAAGCCGCCGAACTGCGCGAGCACGGCCTCTGCGTGGTGGTCGGCAACGCTGCCCACCCCGAGGTACTGGCCCAGGCCAACATCGCCTCGGCACGCTGGCTGCTGATCGCCATTCCCAACGGTTTCGAGGCCGGGACCATCGCCAGCCACGCGCGGGCGATCAACCCGAACCTGGACATCATCGCCCGCGCCCACTTCGACACCGAGGTGGACTACCTGGAACAGAACGGCGCCAACCTGGTGATCATGGGCGAACGCGAAATCGCCCGTGGGATGGTCGAGCGGGTGGAGCGGCAGGGCGCCGGGGAAGCCGTCAGCGACGATCCGCTGCCGCAGTCGGCCTGAGGCGCAACGTTCTGGATAGATGCCCAGGCCAGTAATCGCGCCTGGGCGGGTTCGCGAGCAAGCTCGCTCCTACAGGCCAGGTCTGAGCTGCTTTTCGTAGGACCGAGGGGGACGCCCAGTCCTTGCTCGCGAACAGCCGTGGCACGATCCGCCACGGCCATCACGAAATCACCCCAGCCTCACCGCCTCGAACTTCACCCGCGGATGCGCGATGCGATCCTGCGCCCTTACCAGCTCCAGCTCATAGCTGCCGCAGGCCTGGGTCTCCAGCAACACCTCATGCACGGCGGCGGCACAGAATTCGAAGGCGTTGCGCAGGTCGTCGCCCAGCAGCAGGCGGGCGAGGAACAGCCCGGACGTGAGGTCGCCCACGCCCACCGGCTGGCGCGGGAAGGCCAGCAGCGGACGGCGCAGGTGCCAGGTATCGCCCTGCGTCACCAGCAGCATCTCGAAGGCATCCGCCGGCTTGCCCGGGTAGTTCAGGTGCTTCACCAGAATCGCCTTCGGGCCGCGTTCCAGCAGGCCGCGCGCCATCGCAGCGCAATCCTCCAGGGAGGTCGGCTGGCGGTCGCAGAAGCTGTCCAATTCCAGCTGGTTCGGGCACAGGTAGTCGGCCACGGCGGCGGCTTCGTCGAGCAGGAATTCACCCACTTCCGGCGCGACGATGCAGCCCTTCTCCGGATGGCCCATCACCGGGTCGCACAGGTACACCGCGCGCGGATTCACTTCGCGGATGCGGCGCACCACTTCGAGGATCGAACGCCCCTGCTCTGCGCTGCCCAGGTAACCCGAGAGCACCGCGTCACAGTTGCCCAGCTCGCCGATGGCGGCAATGCCGTCGACCAGCGCGGGAATCTGCTCCGGCGGCAGCACCTGGCCGGTCCAGTGGCCATACTGAGTATGGTTGGAGAACTGCACGGTATTCAGCGGCCAGACGTTGACCCCGACGCGGCGCATGGGGAACTCGGCGGCGCTGTTGCCGGCATGGCCGAAGACGACGTGGGACTGGATGGCGAGAACGTGGGGAGTGCGCGACATAACGGTGTCCTGCTACGGAATGGGGCAGTATGGGGCGCAATTCACAGGCTGTGAACATCCGCCCCTCGCCGCCCGGCGGCGGAGTGAGTAAGCTGTTGCGCCGACCCCGAGGAAGTTGAAGTGGACCTGGGCAATCTTTTCGTCTTCATGCTGGTTGTAGCGGCTGCCGCCTGGTGGTGGCGCGCCCACGGCATCCGCGAGCGTGCGCTGGTCCTGGCCAAGCAGCACTGCGCGCGCGAGGGCGTGGAACTGCTCGACGAAGCCATGGCCCTGCAACGCATCCGCTTCCGCCGCGACGGCCGCAACCACCTGCGCCTGGCCCGCGAATACGGCTTCGAGTTCACCGCCACCGGGCAGGAACGTTACGCCGGCACCATCCGCATGTTCGGTCATTACCTGGGCCGCATCGAGCTGGCGCCCTTCCGCATGGAGCCACGCGCCAGCGTTGCGCCGGTCGCCACCTTCAACCCCGCGGACGACGAGATCGTCGACGCGGTGTTCGACGACACCCCGCCATCACGCCCCAAGGCCGAGGTGGTGCGCCTGGATGAATGGCGCCGGGCACACCAGGACAAGAAAGTCGGCGACTAGAGCTTCGCGCGGATCTTGCGCCAGTCCTTTTCCACCGCTGCCGTCATCGCCTTCCGCAACAACCAGCAACGCCCACGGTGCCAGGGCGAATGCCGACGCTTCTGGTTGCGCCGACAGGCCTCGAACAGCCAGTCCGGATCGAAACCATCCCACACGCCCGCCGTCGCCCAGGTGTTGGTCCAGACCACCGGTGCCACTTCCAGGCGGTAGATCGCCTCCAGCTCCGCCACGGAAAAGCCGCTGATCGCCAGGGTCTTCGCGATGGCGGCGCGGCCGGACTTATCCAGCTCGGTGTCCAGCCACAGCTCGGACAGCGCCAGCCAGACGGACTCGCGGGCCGGGTCGTTCATTCATGGCCCAGCAGGAAGCGCGAAACACGCTCCGCGCTGTCCTCGGGATACTCCTGCATGAAGCAGTGCCCGCCGTCGACGCATTGCCCACTGACCGCCGGGTTGCTCGCGCACCAGCGCGCCACCGCCTTGGGCACGAAGGGGTAGGTGTGCTCGCCGAACAGCACCTGGGTCGGCGTCACCACCTTGTTCAGCGAAGGCCACAGGCGCTTGGGGAAGGAGCTGAAGATTTCCGCCTCGCGGCTGGGCCGGCATTTCAGCTCGACGCCGCCCTCCACCGTCTTCATCGCGTGCTCGACGTAGGCCCAAAGCGCCGCGTCGGTCCAGCCCTTGAAGATGCCCCGGCCATGCAGGCCGGCGTAGGCGGCCTCGCGATCCGGCCAGCGGCTGCGCCGTGCGCGTGCCTTCTGCACCATGGTGCGGCGCTGGTGCAGGCCGAGCACTTCGGAGAGCGCCATCACGCCGATCATCGCCGGGGTGAACAGCACCGGATCGAGCAGCACGGCGCGGCGGAACAGTTGCGGATGACGCCCGAGGATCAGGCTGGTCAGCACGCCGCCAAAGCTGTGCCCGCAGGCATACGTCGGTACGTTGCCGAAGACTCCGCGCCCGGCCTCGAAGGCTTCCACCGCCATCTCGGCGTTGCGGTTCCAGCCATGGAAGCGCCCGCCATGGTCGCTGTCGCCGTGGCCCTGGACATCGCACAGCCAGAGGTCGAAATCCTTCGCCAGCAGTTTCAGCATTGGCTCATAGGCGCGGGTGCAGAAGCCGTTGCCATGAATGAAGTGCAACAGCGGCTTGCCGCTGGGCTCGCTGCGCCAGCCGCGCAGGGTGAAACCGGCGGACCCTTCGTGGGTCCAGGACAACAACTGCATGGATGCGTCTCCGTCAGGACGCCCGCAGTGTAACGAGGCGGCCGGGCGCCGAACCAGTGCGACAACATGCTATCGTCGCCGTCCTATGCTCGACTTGCTTCGAAAATGCCGCTACCCCGCCCCCTTCGCCTCGCCCTGATCAGCCTGCTCCTGCTGGCCGGCCTGCTGCTGTCGGCATACTGGGCGGGGGAGCAGGCGCGGCACCGGGCGCTGCTCGCCGAAGCGGAGGCGGCCCATGAACAACTCGGCCTCTACGCCAACTCCCTGCACACGCTGATCGAGCGCTTTCGCAGCATTCCGGCAGTGCTCGCCCTCGACCCGGAACTGCGCGCCGCCATGCGCGGCCCCGTGGACAGCGACCTGCAGCACCAGCTCAACCTCAAGCTGCAGGCCATCAACGGAGCGGCGCGCTCCTCGACCCTGGAACTGCTGGACCACACCGGGCTCGCCGTGGCAGCGAGCAACTGGGACCTGCCGGTCAGCTACGTCGGCCACAACTATGGCTTCCGCCCTTATTTCCGCCAGACCATCGCTCACGGCGCCGGGCGCTTCTACGCGGTCGGCGTCACCAGCGGGATTCCCGGTTACTTCCTGTCCAATGCATTGCGTGACGACGACGGTCGTTTCCTCGGCGCCATCGTGGTGAAACTGGAGTTTCCCGACCTGGAGCGCCAGTGGAGCCAGACCCCGGACGTAGTGCTGGTGAGCGACAGCAAGGGCATCGTGTTCCTCGCCAACCACCCGCGCTGGCGCTATCGCGAGCTGCTGCCGCTGGACGCCGTGGCCCGCGCCGAGCTCAGGGACACCCGCCAGTACCACCGGCAGCCGCTGAGCGCCCTGCCCCACCAGACTCTCCAGCGTCTGGGCGACAACGCCCGGTTGGCGCGGGTGGAGGGCCAGGAGATCGGCGGCGACTACCTCTGGCAATCGGTCGATCTGCCCGAGGACGACTGGACCCTGCACCTGCTGCGCGATGCCCGCGGCGTCCAGAGCGACGTCACCAGCGCCCGTCTCGCCGCCGCCGGCGCCTGGCTGGCGCTGGTGTTCCTGGTGCTCTGGTTGCAACAGCGGCGGCGGCTTGCCCGCCTGCGCCAGCGCAACCAGGAGGAGCTGGAACGCCTGGTGGAGCAGCGCACCGCCGCCCTGCGCACCGCCCAGGATGGACTGGTGCAGGCCGCCAAGCTGGCGGCGCTGGGGCAGATGTCCGCAGCACTTGCCCACGAGATCAACCAGCCGCTCACCGCCCAGCGCATGCAACTGGCCAGCGTGCGCCTGCTGCTCGACGCCGGCCGCCAGGACGACGCGCGCACCGCGCTACTGCGGGTGGATGAACTGCTCGAACGCATGGCCGCACTCACCGGCCACCTGAAGACCTTCGCCCGCAAGACCCCCGGCGGCCTGCGCGAGCGCATCGAACTCGGCCACGTGCTGGACCAGGCACTGCACCTGCTCGCCGTGCGCATCCGCGACGAACGCGTGGAAATCCTCCGGCAGTTGGACGAACCGGCCTGGGTGCTGGGTGACGCGATCCGCCTGGAACAGGTGCTGGTCAACCTGCTGCGCAACGCCCTGGATGCGCTGGCGGGCACCGAGCACCCACGGATCACCCTGAGCCTGCGCCGCGCGGACGATCACTGGTGCCTGGACGTGGCCGACAACGGCCCCGGCATCGACGATGAGAACCTCGCCAGCGTCTTCGACCCCTTCTTCACCACCAAGCCCGTGGGCGAAGGACTGGGCCTGGGGCTCGCGGTATCCTACGGCATCGTCCACGAACTCGGCGGCCGCCTGAGCGCCGCCAACCAGCCCTCCGGCGGCGCACTGTTCCGCCTGAGCCTGCCCGCCGCCCCCGAAGAAAACCGAGCATGAGCCAGACCATTCTCTTCGTCGACGACGAAGCCGCCATCCGCGAAGCCGTGCAGCAGTGGCTGCAACTCTCCGGCTTCGACGTGCGCCTGTGCAGCAGCGCCGACGAGTGCCTGAAGAGCGTGGCGCGCGAGCTGCCCGACGTGATCATCAGCGATGTGCGCATGCCCGGCACCGACGGCCTGGCCCTGCTCGAACGCCTGCAACAGCTCGACCGCGACCTGCCGGTGATCATGGTCACCGGCCACGGCGACGTGCCCATGGCGGTGCAAGCCATGCGCCAGGGCGCCTACGACTTCATCGAGAAGCCCTTCACCCCCGAACGCCTGCTCGACAGCCTGCGCCGCGCCCTGGAGAAACGTCGGCTGGTGCAGGAGAACCGCCAGCTGCGCGAACAGGCGGCGCTCAAGGACCAGATCGAATCGCGCCTGCTGGGCGTGTCGCGGCCGATGGAAACCCTGCGCCGGCAGATCATGGCGCTGGCCGGCACGCCGGTGAATGTGCTGATCCGTGGTGAGACCGGCAGCGGCAAGGAACTGGTCGCGCGCTGCCTGCACGAATTCGGCCCGCGCGCCGGCAAACCCTTCGTCGCGCTGAACTGCGCGGCGATCCCCGAGCAGTTGTTCGAGACCGAACTGTTCGGCCATGAAAGCGGCGCCTTCACCGGAGCCCAGGGCAAGCGCATCGGCAAGCTGGAACACGCCAACGGCGGCAGCCTGTTCCTCGACGAGATCGAAAGCATGCCGCTGGCCCAGCAGGTCAAGCTGCTGCGCGTGCTGCAGGAACAGCAGCTGGAGCGCCTGGGCTCGAACCAGAGCATCAAGGTCGATTTGCGGGTGATCGCCGCGACCAAGCCGGACCTGCTGGAAGAAGCCCGCGCCGGACGCTTCCGCGAAGACCTGGTGTACCGCCTGAACGTCGCCGAACTGCGCCTGCCGCCGCTGCGCGAGCGCCGCGAGGACATCCCGCTGCTGTTCGAGCACTACGCCGGGCTGGCCAGCGAGAAGTTCGCCCGCGAAGCCGTGCCGCTCTCCGCCACCGAGCTGGCCCGCCTGCTCGCCCACGACTGGCCGGGCAACGTGCGTGAACTGGCCAATGCCGCCGAGCGTCACGTGCTCGGCCTGGACCGCGACGAGGCGCCCGTCGAGCCGGCCGGCAACGGCCTGTTCGAACGCATGGAAGCCTACGAGGCGCAGTGCATCCGCCAGGCGCTGGCCCAGTGCAAGGGTGATATCAAGGCGGTGATGGAGCTGCTCGGCCTGCCGCGCCGCACCCTCAACGAGAAGATGCAGCGCCACGGGCTGAGCCGCGGGGATTACCTGGGCGAGGACTGAGGCTGGCGCCACCGCTTCGGCAACCAACGTCCGCCGAGGCGCGCCCAGCACGCGAGCAACAGCAGCGGCCCGAGGATCGCGATCGACGCCATCAGGGGCAGGCCGGCGGAGGTCTGCGCGCGCATCAGCGCTTCATGGAACAACAGGTAGCCGAGCACGCCGAGCAGCGCCGTGCACAGCAGCCAGCCAAGACCGATGGTCACACCCGCCAGCAGTATGCGGCCGGCCGAATAGCACGGCAGCCGGCCTGGAAGCCGCGTGTAGATGCACAGCAGAACCAGCGCGGCGGGAATCATCCAGGCCAGGACCTCCAGCGCAGTTCCCCAGTACCCCATCCGGTTGAGCACGAAGAGACGCACCAGCCCCGAAAGCAGCTTTGCGGTGACCCCGGCGAAGGCAAGAGCAACCCCGACCGCGACGTGCAGCCGCCGGATCGACGGCAGCACCTCCGAGAGCCGGCGCTCAGCGCGCGAGCGGGTCGCCGCCAGAACCACCCACAGGCAGATCAGGTACAGACCCAACTGCACCAACGCCCCGCCAAGCAGTGCGATCGGTATGACAATGAACGACTGGTCGCTGAGATCGCCCAGCCAGAAGGCGAATTCCTGTATCGGCTGAACGAGCACCTTGCTGTAAAGCTGCTCGGCGGCGATCTGCAGCACGAAAAACACCATCACGATGATCGCCAGGGGGCGGAATCGCCGTATTGCGTGGCGCTCGCGCTGGGCCTGCATGAACAGCACCACCAGGGCGGCGCTGACGGCCAGGGACGACAGCCAGGGACCGAGCAGGCCCGGCACGGCGTGCAGCAGTTGTCCGATGGGAGCGCCGCCGAACCACTGCCGCAGCAGGTCCGCCAGTACCGCGCCGGCGCCGAGCAGGAACAGCGCGGCAGCCACCAGATAGGGCTGCCAGAGCGCCGGAACGGAAGCACCCGTTTCCGCCGCGAGTTCAGCCCTTGGGGCGATGAAGGGGCTTTCCTGCACGAATCAGTATCCTGGGCGATGGGAGCGAAGCGGCATTATGCCCGGGATACAGCGCGCGGGATCAGCTCGCCCGCGCGGGGAAGAACCAGCCGGTGCTCCACCGCGTCAGCGGCCAGAGCGCCGCCAGGCAGAGGATGGCGGGCACCAGCACGATCGGCGGCGGATTGAGATAGTTACCGCTGTCCAGCACCAGGAACGCCAGAACAATCGAACAGAGCAGCACGCAGGCGCCCCACATCGTCAGCAGTACCAGCGAAGCGCCCAGGACCCGGCCGGCGGCAAAGCGCTCCACCTGCGCAGGCAACCGTGCCCTTGCCGCCAGCATGACCACCGCGAACGGCACCGCGCAGCCGATGAACTGGAAGAATGGCTGCCAGTAATCGCCCTCCCGGTAGAGCATCATCACACTGACCGCCAGGGATGACGCTGCCTTGTAGAGCACTGCGCTGAAGCACAGCCCGATACCCAGCGCCACCTGCCAGCCGGCCACGGGCGTGCGCAAACCCTTGGCGATGCGCTCCGAGCCGGAGCGAGCCAGGCACAGCACCAGCCACAAGGGCAGCAGGCAGGTCAGCAGCAGGTTCAGCAGGCCGCTGCCCTGCGTATACAGGAGCACCCAGAACTGACGGTTTTCCTGCTCCAGCGCCCAGCCGTAGTACGACGAGCCAAGGAAGCCCAGGCCGGCGTTGAGCGCCAGGCTGCACAGCAGGTAAAGCAGGATGTAACCCGCCAGCAGTGCGCCCATCGGACGGAAGCGCAGGATGCCGTGGCGCTCGCGCTGGCCATGCACCAGCAGCAGGACGGCAGCGCTGTAGATGAGCAAGCTGCCCACCGTGCTGGAGATCAGCATCGGCATGACGCGCTCTATCTGCTCGCGGAACTGCGCCCCGCTGTTGAACCACTGCCACCCCATGCTGAGGCCGAACAGGCAGAGGGTCGCGACGATCTGCGCAACGATGAAGGGATAGGGCTGGCGGGAAGCGGGCACCGGCACGGACTCTGACGAGGTCAGCTCGGCGTGCGGCGTGGCGAAGGGGTTATCGGTGTTCATGGGCGGCATCCTTGTCGAACCGCGCCGATTCCACCAGAAGCCTGCCGCCGTTGCCAAGCGGTTGCGTGCAGACAAAAAAAAGCCGCTGATAGCAGCGGCCTTGAGATAGACGTCGATTCGGAGCAATCACATATCAACGTCGGGAAGCTTGCCGGCGGTGAGGCCGGGAACGGCGCTCCTCGAAAGCAGCGCTGTTGGGTCAAGTATATTGACCGATCAGACAAGAATACAGGCCGCTGGCAGCGAAAGACTGTTACAGCATCTGTAATAGTCGCCTTCCAGCCGCAGGAAACACAGGCAAAAAAACGCCGCATGTCTTATGCGGCGCAAGGTGTTGAGAAGCCCGGCTCACGCACCGGGCCTCCCGGGGGAAGTGGCCGATCAGGAATCGGCGCGGCTGTCGGCAGCGGCCTTGGCAGTCTGCTCGGCGGACTGGGCCTGCTGCTGGGCAATGGCGGCTTCGTTGGCCTTGACCATCTTGTCGGTCATCAGGCGCGACTCTTCGGCGAAGCTCAGTTGGGTGAAGGACAGCGTGCAAACGGACAGCAGGGCAGCAACATAAAGCGAACGGGACATGATGAAGATCCTTTCTGAACACCCGGTTGGTCGGGGTTGGAGAAAGGTTACGGCGCAACAGTCGAGCGAAAAATAGCTAGCTAACCAACAAAGCATTGCCTAAAAAGCAACAATCGTCGGCGATCGTTCGAGAAGCCCGATATAGAGCATCCGTGGCGATCTGTCGCAGCCTGGCGGCGGCTCAGGCCCAGTTGACGGGATCGTTGAGCGCTGCTTCGTCTTCCTCGAAGACCTTGGGCAGCTCCGCCTTGAGGAACTCCACCCAGGTGCGGATCTTCGCATCGAGGAATCGCCGCGACGGGTACAGCGCGTAGATCTGCCGCACATGCAGGCTGTGCCGGGGCAGCACGCGCACCAGCGAACGCTTGCGCAGCGCGGGCGCGGCGACGTAGCTGGGCAGCAGGCAGATGCCCATGCCGGCGGCGGCGGCGCCGGTGAGCGCCTCGGCGACGTTGACCATGAAGGTGTCGCGCGGGCGGATCACGCTCGCCTCATTGCCTTCCTCGAAGGCCCAGCCCTCGGGGAAGGTCGGGTCCTGCAGGCGCAGGCACTGGTGCTGATGCAGGTCGGCGACGCTGGTCGGGGTGCCGCGCCGCTTGAGGTACTCGGGGCTGGCGCAGAGCACGCTGTAGATGGTGCCCAGGGTCTGGGCGACGAACTCGGAGTCGGGCAGCTCGCGGTCGCGGGTGATCACCACGTCCTGGCCTTCCTCGAGGATGTCCGGCTGGCGCTGGGCCAGGGTCAGCTCGATGTAGACCTCGGGGAAGGATTCGCAGTAGCGCGAGATCAGCGGGATCAGGTGCTGCTGGCCGAGGCCGGTGAGCGAGTGCACGCGCAGGCGGCCGCGCGGGTTGAGGTGCGCGCCGCTGGCTTCGGCCTCGGCTTCGTCGACGTCGGCGAGGATTTCCCGACAGCGCTGCAGGTAGCGCTCGCCGGTTTCGGTCAGCGCCAGGCGGCGGGTGGTGCGGTGCAGCAGGCGGGCTTCGAGCTGGGATTCGAGATCGGAGACGACGCGCGAGACCTGGGCTGTGGATAACCCCAGGGCGTTGGCGGCGGCGGTGAAGCTGCCGGCATCCACCACCCGGACGAAGGCCCGCATCGCGTGAAGTACGTCCATGGATTCCCCTTGCTCATCCAGCTTGTAGGAAACGAAGACAATTGTTGTCTTCGCCGCAAAACTGAATCGCAGTATAGGGTCGTTTTTTACCGATTGTTACCACGTATAGTGCCGGCCAAGTCGCTGCAGCAACGTTGGGCATACCAGGCTCATCGTACGGCCGCCGATACACCAATCGACGGCCATCTCCCCCGCGCATACCTGGCTGCAGCGACTGACTTTTTCTCCTCGGGCGGCCATCTGCGGATGGCCGCCCTTTTTCGTTTCTGCCGGGTGAGTTCGGCGCGAGGGCGGTCCCCTCACCCCTGCCCTCTCCCCCAGGAGAGGGGGCAGTTCGTGCCGGCTGACACCACTGCTTCATCCTTCGCCGGTCAGTCCCCTCTCCCTCTGGGAGAGGGTTAGGGTGAGGGCAGCCCGAAACACCGAAGTACAGTAGGGTTCGCGAGCAAGCTCGCTCCTACAGAAAAGCGCTCAGCGCGGCAGCGGGTAGAGGCGCTCGTCGAACTGATCCAGGCGCACGAATTCCAGCGGCTTGTCCTCGTCCAGATGCTGCAGGCGCTCCTGGTACTGGCGCAGGAAGTCCACGCGCGCGTCGTTGCTGATGTAGGGCACGTGCCAAGCGACGAAGGGCGGCAGCACGGTCATGCCGGTGTAGGCCAGGGTGCCGCGCAGGATCGGCCGCAGCATGTCTTCCAGCGGGCCGTGGATGGCGCCTTCGCCGAACATGTGGTCGCGCCCGCCGAGAGTCACGGTGACCAGCACCTTCTTGCCGGCCAGGCCGCCCTGGTCGTAGAAGCGCTTGCCGCCGTAGCAGATGCCCGAGACCAGCACACGGTCGAACCAGCCCTTGAGGATGGCCGGCGCGGAGAACCAGTAGATCGGGAAGTTGAAGATCACCAGGTCCGCCCAGAGCAGCTTGTCCAGCTCGGCCTGGATGTCGGCGGCGATGGTCTGGCTCTTGGCGCCTTCGCGCTGCTCCAGCGCGTAGACCAGGTACTCCGGGTTGGCGCGGGCGCCGAAGTCGGCGGCGCTGGCCACCGGATTCCAGTTCATCGCGTAGAGGTCGGAGACCTGCACATCATGGCCCTGGCCGCGCAGGGTTTCTTCAGCGAGCTTGTACAGCGCGGTGCTGAAGGATTGCGGTTCGTTGTGGGCGTGGACGATCAGTACGTTCATGTGGATTCCTGGCCAGAAAGTCGGTACCTGTGGGATCGGTGCGCTGGCTCGGCACCCTCTCCCCAGCCCTCTCCCTGAAGGGAGAGGGAGTGTTCGTGTTCATTCTTCAGCGCGAGCCCTCGCCGGTAGCACCGAAGCGCTCGTGCCCCTCGAAGGGAGCTGCAACTAGGCGGCGGGGCGAAGGCTTCCCCGGTCACCGGCCAACTCCCATCCATTCGAAAACTCCGGACGGCCCCCTCTCCCTTCAGGGAGAGGGGGCCTTCAGCCACTCAGAGTTGGATAGCCTTGAGCTCGACAAACTCGTGCAGGCCCTGCTCGCCCCATTCGCGGCCGTTGCCGGATTGCTTGTAGCCACCGAACGGCGCCCGGTAGTTGAACGCGCCGCCGTTGACGAAGCATTGGCCGGCGCGCATCTGCCGGGCGAGGCGCAGGCCATCTTCGCGGTCTCCCGCCCAGACGGCGCTGGACAGGCCGAACGGCGAATCGTTGGCGATGGCGATGGCCTCGGCCTCGTCGGCGTAGGGAATCAGGCACAGCACCGGGCCGAAGATTTCCTCGCGGGCGATGCGCATCTGGTTGTTCACGCCGGCGAAAATCGTCGGCTGCACGTAGTGACCGCGCTCCAGATGGGCCGGCCGCTCAGCACCGCCGCACACCAGCTGTGCGCCTTCTTCCTGGCCGACGCGGATGTAATCCAGCACGGTGCGGCGCTGGCCACCCGAGCACATCGGGCCGAGGAAGCTGTCGGCGTCCAGCGGGTCACCCATCTTCAGCGCGAGGGTTTCGGCGCGGGCGATCTCGACGGCCTCGGCATAGCGATGGGCCGGCAGCAGCATGCGGGTGAGCGCGGTGCACGTCTGCCCGGAGTTGATCATCACGTCCTGCACGCCATGACGCACGGCGGCGGCCAGGTCGGCATCGGCGGTGATCAGGAACGGCGACTTGCCGCCCAGCTCCAGGCACACGCGCTTGACCGTCGGCGCGGCGGCTTCGGAGACCTTTACACCGGCACCGGTGGAGCCGGTGAAGGAGACCATGTCCACGTCCGGATGCCGCGCCAGGGCTTCGCCGACCTTGGAGCCAGGGCCGCTGACCAGGTTGAATACGCCGGCCGGCAGGCCGATGGCGTGGACCATGTCGGCCAGCAGGAAGGCATGCAGCGGGGTGTCCTGGCTGGGCTTGACCACCACGGTGCAGCCCGCGGCCAGTGCCGGGGCGAGCTTGCCGATCAGCTGGTGCAGCGGGTAGTTCCAGGGATTGATGAAGGCGCAGACGCCCACCGCTTCCTTGACGATCAGCGAGTTGCCAACCTCGCGCACCTCGTCCATGTGCGCGGCCATGTCGGCGTAGCTTTCCAGGCCCTCGATCGGCCCGTCCACCTGCACCATGCGGCACCACTGCACCGGCATGCCCAGCTCGGCGGTGATCAGCGCGGCCATTTCGTCGGCGCGGTTCTTCAGTTGTTCGGCGAGGGCGCGGATGTAGCCGGCACGCACGTGGGACGGCGTCTGCGACCAGGCCGGGAAGGCACGGCGCGCGGCGTCCACCGCGCGGTTCACGTCGCCTTCGCCGCCCAGCGGGACGCGGCCAACGCATTCCTCGGTGGCCGGGTTCTGCACCTCGGCCAGCCCCTCGCCTTGCGGCGCCACCCAGGCGCCATCGATGTAGAGCTGGGTACGATCATGCATAGCGTTTTTCCTTGAGCAGTTCGGCAGCGCACAGGGCGATGCGGCGGCAGGCTTCGCGCAGCGGTTCGGCGCCGAGCACCAGCCCCAGGCGGATGTGCCCGGCGGCGCTGGGACCGAAGGCTTCGCCGGCCAGCACGGAAACGCCGTGGCGGTCCAGCAGCAGATCGGAGAATTCCTGGGCGGACAGGCCGGTGGCGCGGATATCCACCATCACGAACATGCCGCCGTCCGGGCGCAGGGCGCGCACGCCGACGCAGTCGGCCAGGCAGTCGATCACCAGGTCGCGGCGCTGGCGGTAGGCCTCACGCATCGCGTCCAGTTCCGGCAGCTGGGCTTCCAGGGCGGTGCAGGCGGCGTCCTGGATGAAGTCCGGCGAGCCGTAGAGCATGCACAGGGCGAGGTTTTCCAGATGGGCGCAGAGTTCCTTCGGACCCACGACCCAGCCCACGCGCCAGCCGGTCATGGCGTGGGATTTCGACAGGCTGTTGAGGGTCGCGGTGCGCTCGGCCATGCCCGGCAGGCTGGCGGGGCTGATGTGCTCGCCGTCGAACAGCAGTTCGCTGTAGACCTCGTCGGAAATCATCCACAGGTCATTTTTTACGCACAGCTCGGCCAGCTTCTCCCAGGTGACGCGCGGCAGGCTGGCGCCGGAGGGGTTGTGCGGGCTGTTGATGGCCAGGGCGCGGGTGCGCGGAGTGATCAGCGCGGCGACGTCCTCGGCCTGCACGCGGAAGCCGTGCTCGGAACGTACCGACACCGGGATGACCTTGGCGCCGCAGGCGCCGAACACCGCTTCGTAGGTGACGTACATCGGCTCGGCGACTATGACTTCATCGCCCGGATTGAGCACGCACTGCGCCACGGCATAGAGCGCGCACTGCGCGCCGGCCAGCACCACGACCTCATCGGCGGAGACGGCCTGGCCGCTGCGCTGGGTGTGGCGGCGGGCGATGGCTTCGCGCAGCGAGCGCTTGCCGCGCACGTCGGCGTAGTGGGTGTTGCCGGCCAGCAGGCTGTCGATGGCCGACTGCACGATGGGCACCGGAGTGTCGAAGTCCGGGTCGCCCACCGACAGCAGGAGGATGTCGTCGCCCTGCTCCATGCGCGCCAGGGCGCGGTAGTGGATGTCCCAGGCGGCGGCGCCGTCGCCGGCGATGCGTTGGGTGAAGTTGGAATAGCGCATGGGAATCTCCTTGGAACCTGCCGGCACGGGTGGCAACAGGCTCGAATGCTCAGTGACCACGCCGGAGCCTGCACGGCCCCGGCGAGTACGACGGACCTACTTGGCGCAGGCGTGTTTCAGCTCGATCAGGGTCACGCCCGGATGGGCGAAGCCGGCGCGCAGGTCGCGCTCCAGTTCGTCCAGGCTCTGCGGCTGGC
Organism: Pseudomonas macauensis; assembly: GCF_047902425.1. Lineage (NCBI taxonomy): Bacteria > Pseudomonadati > Pseudomonadota > Gammaproteobacteria > Pseudomonadales > Pseudomonadaceae > Pseudomonas > Pseudomonas macauensis. The sequence goes on from NZ_CP138377.1 coordinate 5,972,349, forward strand.
GCATCTGGCAGCCGTAGGCGCGGCCGAGCAGGGCGAAGTCCGGGTTGCGCGGCAGGACGCCGATGGGCTCGATGTCCAGGCCGATCATGTCGTCGCGGATCTGCCCCAGCGCATCGTTGTTCCACAGCAGCACCACCAGCGGGCTGTCCAGCTCCTCGGTGGCGGTGGCCAGTTCCTGGGCGGTGTAGAGGAAGCCGCCGTCGCCCACCAGCACCAGGCCCGAACGCTCCGGTGCGCCGAACTTGGCGCCGATGCCGGCGGGCACGCCGTAGCCGAGGGTGCCGTAGCCGGTGGGGTGCAGCCAGCCGCGCGGGGCCTTGCTCGGGTAGAGGTAGTTGCCGCTGTAGGCCAGCTGGGTCATGTCGCTGGCGATGAAGGCGTTGTCCGGCAGGACCTTGGCGATGCGCTCCAGGATCGACTTGTGAATCAGTTGCAGCGGCGCGTGGCCGGCATCGATCTGCGCGCGCAGCTCGGCGATCCGCGACTGCGCCTTGGCGGCGTCACGGGTGGCGCTGGGCAGCGCGGCGAGCAGCGCTTCGGCGGTGGCCTTGGAGTCGCCCAGCAGCGCCACGGCGCTCGGGTAGAAGTCGTTGAACTTGCGCGAGTCGACATCGACGCGGATCACCTCGCCGGTGACCGGCAGGCGGTCGCGCCAGAAGTCGGTGTCGGCCATTTCGGTGCCGATGGCCAGGACCACGTCGGCCTCGGCGATCATGTCCCAACCGGCCTGGGTGCACAGGGTGGCGCCGGCGGACAGCGGCGCTTCCGGCGCCAGCAGGCCCTTGCCGGCGACGCTGGTGAACAGCGGCGCGGCCAGGCGCTCGCTCAGCGCGGCCAGGGCGTCGGCGGCGTGCAGCGCACCGCCGCCGGCGATGATCATCGGACGCTGGGCGGCCTTGAGTTTATCCACAGCCTGCTGGAGCGCATCGGCGCCGGGCTGGCCACGACCGGCGCGGCGGACGACTTCATGGGTCCAGTCGCGGGCGATGGGCGCGGCGAGCACGTCCAGCGGCACGGAGATGTGCACCGGGCGCGGGCGCTCGCTGTCGAACACGGCGTAGGCGCGGGCGATCAGTTCGGGCAGGTCTTCCGGGGTCAGCGCCACGGCGGAGAACGCGGTGATCGGCGCGGTCATGGCGCGCTGGTCCTGGGTCTCGTGCAGGCAGCCCCAGCCCTTGCCCAGGCTGGCGGTGTGGTTGACGCTGGAGATCACCAGCATCGGGATGGAGTCGGCGTAGGCCTGGCCGATGGCGGTGGCAGCGTTGGTCACGCCGGGGCCGGTGATGATGAAGGCCACGCCCGGCTTGCCGCTGACGCGCGCGTAGCCGTCGGCCATGAAGCCGGCGCCCTGTTCGTGACGGGTCAGCACGTGGCGGATGCCGCTGCCGGGCAGGCCACGGTACAGCTCCAGGGTGTGCACACCGGGAATGCCGAACACGGTGTCGACGCCGTAGTTGGCCAGCAGGCGGACCAGGGCCTGGCCGCCGGTGAGGGTTTTGTCGTTTTGCATGAACGATCTCCCGAATGGTTCTTCGGCGGATAACTGCGAGCGGTTATTCGCGCTACTCGTTGGGGCTCACGCCGAGTCTCCGGCGTGCGCCGCTTTTGCTCCCTCTCCCTTCAGGGAGAGGGCTGGGGAGAGGGGCTCTTGTCGGTGGCACCGAGTTCCGGGCCCACCACCCTCTCCCCCAGCCCCTCTCCCGCAAGCGGGAGAGGGGAGCGTTCGTGTTCTTCCTTCAGGTCCTGCTGCCGATCACCCGGCGGTGCGGATCAGCGCATCCACCGCCACGGCGCCTTCGGCGTCCGCCAGCAGTGGGTTCACATCCAGTTCCAGCAGGTTGTCCACGTGCTCGCAGGCGTAGTCGGCCACCGCACGGATGGCTTCCACCAGCGCCTCCAGGTTCACCGCCGGGCGGCCGCGGAAGCCGGTGAGCAGCGGCGCGCTGCGCAGGCTCAGCAGGGCATCGCGGATCGCCGCATCGGTGGTCGGCAGCAGCAGGCTGCGGCTGTCCTTGAGCAGCTCGACGAGAATCCCGCCGGCGCCCAGCACCAGCGCCAGGCCGAAGCCGTTCTCGCGCTTGATGCCGACGATCAGCTCGGCCAGCGGCGGGTTGGCCATGCTCTCCAGCAGCACCTGGTCGAAGGGCACGCCCGGCGCATGACGGGCGATGTTTTCGCGCATGTCGAACAGCGCGGCTTCCAGCGCCGCCTCGTTGCGCAGGTTGAGGGCCACGCCGCCGGCTTCGGTCTTGTGCGGCAACTGCGCGCTGACCACTTTCAGCGCCAGCGGGAAACCCACGTCGGCGGCCGCTTCGCGGGCCTGGGCCGGGGTGCTCAGCGCGGCGCGCGGCAGCGGCAGGCCGAAGGGCTTCAGCGCCTGCTTGGAATTCCATTCGTCCAGCAGGCGGCCTTCGCCGTCGATGGCCTGTGGGCAGAGCGGCACCAGTGCTGCCTCGCCACGGGCCAGCAGTGTTTCGCGGCGCTGACGGTAATGGGCGATACGACCCCAGGCGGCAAGACCGTCTTCCACACCTTGCAGCGCGGCGACACCGTGGGCGTGCAGCAGTTCGCGGGCATGCTTGGGCAGCAGCTCCGGCAGCGCGGAGGCGATGAAGCCGACCTTGCCGTGGCGCTCCAGCGCGGCGCAGTACAGCTCCAGCAGCAGGTCGCACTGCGGGCGCTCGCCGGTCTCTTCACCGGGGTAATCCAGCACCAGCAGGGCGGCATCGGCATCGGTCTGCAGCGCGCTGTCGAGCATGCGCTCCAGTGCCGGGCCGTCGCCCCAGATGGCGGTGGTGAAGTCCAGCGGGTTGGCGATGTTGGCGTAGTCCGGCAGCACCTGGGCCAGCTCCGCGCGCTGCGCGTCGACCAGCTTGGGCAGGGTCAGGCCGTTACGCTCGGAGTAGTCGGCGATCAGCCCGGCGTCGCCGCCGGAGCAGGCCAGCGCGGCCAGGCTCGGGCCGGCCGGCAGGTTGCCGCAGGCGGCAGCCTTGAGGGTTTCGATGAAGCTCACCGGACCGCTGACGCGGATCACCCCGAGGCGGTCGAACAGTGCGTCGTACAGCGCGTCGGAACCGGCCAGGGAGCTGGTGTGGCTGAGCGCGAGCTCGGCGCCGATCTCGGAAACGCCGGTCTTCAGGGCAATCACCGGGATGCCTTTCTGCAGCGCCTTGTAGGCGGCGCGGGCAAAGCCGGGGACGTTCTTCAGGCCTTCCAAGTGCAGGCCGATGGCGGTGACGCGCGGCTCGTCGAGCAGCACGTCCATCAGTTCGGCCACGCCCAGCTGCGCCTGATTGCCCACCGAGGCCATGTAGGCGATAGGCAGCGAGCGGTCGCTCATGGACAGGTTGTAGGCGAAGTTGCCGCTCTGGGTGAGCACGGCCACGCCCTTCTCCACCAGGTGCCCGCCGTGGGCCACCGGCCACAGCGCTGCGCCGTGCAGGTAATCGAGCAGGCCGTAGCAGTTGGGGCCGAGCAGGGCCATGTCGCCGGCGCTGGCGAGCAGGCGGCGCTGCAGCGCTTCGCCGTCGGCGCCGGTCTCGGCGAAACCGGAGGCGTAGCAGATGGCGCCGCCGGCGTCTTTCGCGGCCAGTTCGGCCACGGCCTGTACGGTCAGGTCGCGGTTGGTGGCGATGAACACCGCATCCGGGCCTTCGGGCAGCTCGGCGATGCTGCGCACGCAGGGCACGCCTTCGAGTTCGTCATATTGCGGGTTGACCAGCCACATCTGGCCGTCGAATCCACCTTCGGCGCAGCGCTTGAGCGCACGCGCCATGCTGCGGCCGCCGATGAAGGCCAGGTGCCGGGGCGCCAGCAGGCGCTGGAGGTTTTCTCTTTTCATGTCGGGTCTCGTACGGGCCTGCGCCCTCTCCCCCAACCCCTCTCCCTGAAGGGAGAGGGGAGCTTTCAGGGTCATCCTTCAGCGTCTGGTGCCAGCCCACGCGCCGAATCGCTCTTGCCCCCTCTCCCTTCAGGGAGAGGGCTGGGGAGAGGGGGTTTCAGCACAAGCCCGTCTTCCCCGAATAGCACCGAGAGTCAGCGCAGCAATGGCCGCAGCAGTTCGCGGGAAATGATGTGGCGCTGGATTTCCGAGGTGCCTTCCCAGATGCGCTCGATGCGCGCGTTACGCCAGATGCGCTCCACCGGGCCTTCGTCCATCAGGCCCATGCCGCCGAAGATCTGCACGGTCTCGTCGGCGACCTTGCCCAGCACTTCGCTGGCGAACAGCTTGGCCATGCCGGCCTCGCCGTCGGTCATGGTCCCGCGGTCCATCTTCCAGGCGGTGTGCAGGGTCATCAGTTCGGCGGCGCGGATCTGCGTGGCCATGTCGGCGAGCTTGAAGGAGATACCCTGGTAGCTGCCGATGGCCTGGCCGAACTGCTTGCGGTCGGCCGACCACTGCAGCGCCAGGTCCAGCGCGCGCTGGGCCTGGCCGACGCAGTTGGCGGCGACCATCACGCGGCCGGCGGTGAGCCAGGCGTTGGCTACTTCCCAGCCCTTGTCGACTTCGCCGAGGACCTTGGAGGCCGGCACGCGGCAGTCGTCGAAGAAGATTTCGTAGGTGTGGTAGCCCTTGTTGCTCACGCATTTCGGGCCGCGGCGCACGGTCATGCCCGGAGTGCCCTTGTCCACCAGGAAAGCGGTCACGGCGTTGCGCTTCTTGCCGTTGCGCTCGAAGGTGTCGGTCACCGCGAAGACGATGGCGAAGTCGGCGTGGCCGGCGTGGCTGATGAAGTGCTTGGAGCCGTTGATCACGAAGTCCTCGCCGTCACGCACGGCGCGGGTCTTGATCGAGTTGGCGTCGGAACCGGCGCCCGGCTCGGTGAGGGCGAAGCAATCGATCTTCTCGCCCTGCACCACCGGCAGCAGGTAGTCCTGGATCTGCTGGCCCTTGCAGGCCATGAGGATCTTCGAGGGACGCGCGACGAACACGTGCAGCGCCCAGGAGACCTTGGACAGCTCGCGCTCGACCAGCGCCTGGGACAGGTAGTCCAGGCCGCCGCCACCTACTTCCTCGGGCATGTTGAAGGCATAGAAGCCGGCCGCCAGGGCCTTGCCGCGAATCTGCGCGGCCAGCTCCGGGGACACCGCGTCGGCGCGGTCCACTTCTTCTTCGTACGGCAGCAGTTCTTTCTCGACGAAAGCCTTGACCGCCTCGACGAGCATTTCCTGTTCCTGGGTCAGTTGGAAATCCATCACATCACCTGCAGCCGTTAGCGGCCTTTGAATTGGGGGGAGCGTTTTTCGGCCACGGCGCGCAGCGCCTCGGCGGCATCTTCACTGCGACCACAGAGCAGGCCGGCGGCCTGTTCGGCCTCCAGTTGCTGCGCCAGGGTACGGGCGGCGCCGTCACGCATCAGGCGCTTGGTCTGGGCGAAGGCGAAGGTCGGACCGGCGGCCAGGCGGGCGGCGAATTCGCCGACCTGTTCCAGCAGCTGTTCATCGGCGACCACTTCGCTGACCAGGCCGGCGTTCAAGGCGCGCTCGGCGTTCCACAGTTCGTCGAGGAACAGCAGGCGCTTGGCCGCTTCGCTGCCGATCAGGCGCGGCAGGTGCCAGCTGGCGCCGGCGTCCGGGCAGTAGGCCATGCCGGTGTAGCCGGCCTTGAAGCGGGCGGAAGCGCCGACGACGCGGAAGTCGCAGCACAGGGTCAGGTCCATCCCGGCGCCGACGGCGGTGCCGTTGACGGCGGCGATGGTCGGCTTGTCCAGGCTGTACAGGCGGCGCATCAGGGCGTGGGCAGTTTCGGTCCAGCCGTAGGTTTCCAGCTCGCCGCGCGCCTCGGCCTCGGCCCATTCGGCGAGGTCGGCGCCCGCGCAGAAACTGCGACCCTGGCCAGTGAGCACGATGACACGCACCGCCGGGTCCGCCTCATGGGCGTCGAGCAGGGCGTGCAGGTTCTTGAGCGTCGGGATGTCCAGCGCGTTGCGCTGCTCGGGACGGTTCAGGGTGATCCAGGCGATGCCGTCCTGGACCCGGCTGAGCGGGGATGCTTGAGTCATGCGGCCCTCATTCTTGTAGACGATTGTGTTGAGGCGTTGGAGCCAATACTAAACAAGTGTTCAGTAAGGCGGCAATCCACCCGAATGGGGGGCTTGTAACGCCCTCGGCAGCGGCGGGAAGGCCGCGTGGTGCGGGGGCCGAGGGGTTTTACGGGGACTTGGCGGGCGGGCTTGTTACAACTTTGAACAATTGTTCAGCAAGAGATGGGACGGGTGGAGTACCTGTAGGAGCGAGCTTGCTCGCGAACGGACGTCCCGGCGACTCCGGAGCTGGGTAGGTTCGCGAGCAAGAACTAGGCGTCCCCCTCGGTCCTACGAAGAGCCCAAGACCAAGAGCCAAAGAAAAAGCCCCGCAATGCGGGGCTTTTCCGGTGCAGTCAGACTCAACCGATGCTCGGCACAGCCTCGTCGGCCAGCACCTGGCCGCGCTTGCGCTTGAGCGCGTAGTAGGCCAGGTAGCAGGCCGCCATGAAGCCGAAGCCCCAGTACAGCGACGGACGCTGGGTCGGGTCCAGGGCGAGGAACACGAACAGCGAGCAGCAGATCGCGATGCACGCCAGCGGGATCAGCGGGAACAGCGGCGCGGCATACTTCAGGTCGGCCACGGTGCCGCCCTTGGCCATGTGCTCGCGACGGAAGCGGTACTGGGCGTAGGCGATGACGATCCAGGTGACGGTGCCGGACATCCCGCTCACCGCCATCAGCACCATGAACAGGGTGTCGGCGGCGACGATGCTGGTCAGCAGCGACAGCAGGGCGAAGGCCAGGCTGATCAGCAGCGCGTAGAGCGGCACGCCACGGGCGCTGAGCTGGGACAGCTTGCGCGGCGCCATGCCGGTCTTGGACATGGCCCAGAGGATGCGGGTGGAGGCGTAGAGGCCGGAGTTACCCACGGACAGGATGGCGGTGAGGATCACGAAGTTCATCAGGTCGGCGGCGTAGGGAATGCCGACCATGTCGAACACCTGCACGAAGGGGCTTTCCATCAGGCCGGCCTGCTTCCACGGCACGATGCAGGACAGCACGACAATCGCCAGCACGTAGAAGATCAGCACGCGGAACACCACGTTGCGCACAGCGCGCGGGATGCTCTTTTCCGGCTGGTCGGTCTCACCGGCGGCGACGCCCATGATCTCGCAGCCCTGGAAGGCATAGACCACCGTCATCATCACCGCGAACACGGCGGACAGGCCGTTGGGGAACAGGCCGTCGCTGACCAGGTTGTGCAGCCCCGGCGCGGCGGTGCCATCGCTCAGCGGGATGGCGCCGAAGATCACCAGCAGGCCGACCACGATGAAGGCCAGGATGGCGGCGACCTTGATGCCCGAGAACCAGTACTCGGCCTCACCGAAGGCGCGGGTGGCCAGGGCGTTGAGGGAGAACAGCACGACCACGAAGAAGCCCGACCAGATCCAGATCGGTACCTCGGGGAACCAGCGGGTCATCAGCATGCCGGCGGCGGTGAATTCCAGGCCGACGGTGGAGGCCCAGCTCATCCAGTACACCCAGCCGATCATGAAGCCGGTGGCCGGACCGATGAAGCGCGTGGCGTGGGCCTGGAAGGAGCCGGAGACCGGCATCTGCACGGACAGCTCGCCGAGGCAGACCATCACCAGGTACATCAAGAGGCCCGCGACCAGGTAGGCGAGGATGGCGCCCATGGGGCCGCCGGAACCGATGGTGACGCCGGAGCCCATGAACAGGCCGGTGCCGATCACGCCGCCCAGGGACAGCATGAAGATGTGGCGGCTCTTGAGCGCGCGGGTGAGCTGGATCTTCTCTTGCGACTCAGACATGGCGCACCTCCACGGAACGGCGGGCGCGACTGAGCGGAACTCTACGTTGGATCATTATTGTTATCTCCAATCAATCAGAGGCCGTGGCTCGGGCACGGATGCCACCGGATTATTGGAAGGCGATGTAAGACGCCGTTGTTCGGGCGGATCGAAGTTGTAGGAAGTTGTAAGGATTTTGTGCGGGGCGCGTGGGGCGGGGGTTTCAGGCTTTTGATTTTCGTAGGAGCGAGCTTGCTCGCGAACAGATTCAGCCGGCGATGACGAGGTTGGGCGGGTTCGCGAGCAAGAACTAGGCGTCCCCCTCGGTCCTACAGGTGAGTGGAGTTCTCCGGCGATATCGGCACAAGGGCTTTCCCCTCACCCCAGCCCTCTCCCAGAGGGAGAGGGCTGGGGTGAGGGAGAGCAGGCAACGCAGAAATTAAGCCTGGGCACCCTTCAAAAGCTCAAACGCCAGAGCCCTCTCCCGCTCCAACCGCTCAGCCCAGTCACCGAGAGAATCCCCCGCCAACGCCACCTGCTCCAATTCCCCCAGGCCATCCCCCAGCCCACGCAACCCCATCGACCGACAGCTTCCCGCCAGCCGGTGCGCCAGGCTGGCCACCTCCACGGCATCCTCCTGGCGCAGCGCATCCAGCAGCAGCGGCCACTGCTCGTCGAGGAGTTTCCACAGGCTGGCGAGCAACTCGTTGAGCTTGTGCTCGCCAAGCAGGCGGCGGTGGGTATCCAGTACCTGGCGGTCCAACGGACCGTTATCCACAGCTGCAGGCAGCGGCGCCGCAGCCACGCCGGACAGCGCGCGGCGCAGGTCATCCAGGCGCAGCGGCTTGCCCAGTACGCCCTGCATCCCCGCTTCGAAGTAACGGCGGACCATCCCCGGCTGCACGCTGGCGGTGAAGGCGTGGATCGGCGTGGTGGCGTTGAGCCCGTTGGGCTGCTTGCGGATCGCCCGGCACAGGTCGAGACCGGTCATGCCCGGCAGGTGCATGTCCAGCAGGATCAGGTCGAAGGCTCGCTGGGCGGTGAGCGCGAGCGCCGGCTCCGCGTCGTCGGCGAGATAGACATGATGGCCGTCGCGCTCCAGCAACCCCTGGGCGACCTCGCGGTTGAGCGCGACGTCCTCCACCAGCAGCACCTCCAGCGCCAGCTTCGGCTCGTCCACCTGCGCAGCGCGCGGGACATCTCCCGGCGCCAGCACGATCTCGAACCAGAAGGTGCTGCCCTCGCCCTCCAGGCTTTCCACGCCGATCTCGCCGCCCATGGCCTCCACCAGGCGCTTGCTGATCGCCAGCCCCAGCCCGGTGCCGCCGTAGCGCCGCGCCACTTCGTCGTTGGCCTGGGTGAAGCGCTGGAAGATTTTCTCCTGCTGCTCGGCGGAGATGCCGATGCCATCGTCGATCACCGCAAAACGCAGGCGCTGCCCGGCCTCGCCGCGTTCCAGCAGCGTCACCTCCAGCAGCACCTCGCCGTCCTCGGTGAACTTCACCGCGTTGGCCAGCAGGTTGCTCAGCACCTGGCGCAGGAACTGTTCGGCGCCCCGGCAGGCGTCCTGCACCTGAGGGTCGACGCGCAGGCGAAGGCAGATGCCGTTGCCCTCGGCACGCGGCTCCAGCAGGGTCACCACGTCGTCCAGCAGGCGACGCAGAGAGAAGTCCACCGGCTCCGGCTGGCTGGCGCCGTCCTCCAGCTTGGCGAAGTGCAGCACCTCGTTGAGGATCGCCAGCAGCCCCTCGCCGGCGGTGGACAGCGCCTGCAGCCGGCGCCGGTCCTGCTCGCCCAGGGGCGCGGCGCGCAGCAGTTCGGCCATGCCGAGGATACCGTTGAGCGGCGTGCGGATTTCGTGGCTCATGGTGGCGAGGAAGCGGCTCTTGGCGCGGTTGGCCTCCTCCGCGTCCTCCTTGGCCCGGCGCAGGCTGGCGGTGCGCCGCTCGACCCGGCGTTGCAGCTCGTCGCGCTTGCTCTGCAGGGCGGCGCGGTCGGCCTCGCGGCGCCGCAGCTCCGCGCGCAGGGCGCGGCGCAGGTCGTCGAGGGCATCGGCGACGGTGTCGATCTCGTCCTCATGGCGACGTTTGTGCAGCGCCAGCTCGGTCTGCAGGTCGCCGCCGGTAAGGCCCCGGACGAAGTCGGCCATGGCGCGCAGGTGGCGGGTGACCAGGCTGTGGAACAGCCAGCTCAGCGCTACTGCCAGGCCGCAGAGGAACACGCCCATCCACAGCAGGTTGGTCAGGCCGCCGTGCAGCAGGCGGCGGTAGACCGCGCCGAGGTCGATGCTGATTTCCAGCTCGCCCAGGGCGCGGCGCTCGCCATCCGGCGGCTGGAAGGCCAGGGCATAGTGCTCGACGCGGAACGGGCCGTGCTTCACCTCGGCGTCCTGGGCCAGGTTGAAGTCGGCGCTGCGCAGGCGCACCTTGGCGATGTCGGGGAAGTCCGCCAGGCCGTGCAGCTGCACGTTGAGCTGCTCCTGGTTGAGGTCCCACAGGCTGCGTTCGAAACTGGCCAGGTAGCCGACGCGGATCAGCTCCAGGCGCGCATCGATGTCACGCATCTCGCGGCGGTATTCGAAGTACAACTGCACGGCGCTGGCCAGCACGGTGAAGCACAGGCTGAACAGCAACACCCGCAGCAGCAGGCGCCGCGCCAGGCCGCCGGGCAGCTTCAACGCGGCACCCCATCGCCGGCAAGCATGGCCCGGTAGCCACGTTCGCTGTCGTCGAGCCAGCGCGCCACGCTGCCGTCGTCCACGCGTTTCTTCAATGCCGCGTCGATCTCGTCCATCCGCGCGGCCAGCGGCGAATGGCGCGACACGGCGATGCGCAGGTAATCCACAGTGAGCGGACGAGGCAGCGCGGTGATGTCCTCGCCGCCGGCCAACTGCTCGACGAACAGGGTGCCGGTACGCCGCTCATGGGCAATGAAGTCGATGCGCTGGCGGATCAGCTTGCCGAAGTTCTGTCGGCTGTCGGAGACCCATTCGACGTTGCCGTGCTCGGCAACGAGGCGGTCGAACGCCGGCCCGTAGCTTTCGCCGAACAGCAGCCCACCCCGGTAATGGGCGAGGTCGCCCAGCTGGTCGAAGCGCACCGGCTTGCGACGGTTGTAGAAGATCGCCACTTCCTCGCGCAGCACCGGCACGCGGGAGAACACCAGGCCGCCGTCGCGCTGCGGCGTCTGGTAGGCCAGCACCACATCGACGCGGCCTTCGGCGGCGTCCAGCAGGCAGCGCTTCCAGTTGCCCAGCACCACGGTCTGCACCTCGTAGCCCAGCTCACCAAGCACGCTGCGCACGGTCTGCGGCGCCAGGCCGCGCACCTCATGGCCGTCGCTCCAGGAGATGGGCGGGTAGACGGGGTAGTCGCAGTAGCGGACTGGCTGCGCGGCGCTCACGATACCGCCCGCTGCCAACAACGGCAGGGCCAGGCACAGCAGGACCAGCCAGCGCATGGCTCAGGCGTCGACGGGCGTGGCGGTGAACAGGTAGCCGGCGCCGTGGATGGTGATGATCAGCTCGGGCTCGGCCGGGTCGTCGCGCAGCTTGCGGCGCAGGCGGCCGACCAGCACGTCGATGGAGCGGTCGTTGGGCAGCCATTCGCGGTTGCGGATCTGATCCATCAACTGATCGCGGCTCAGGGTGTGGCCGGTGTTGCGCAGGAACACGCAGAGCAGCTGGAACTCGCCGTGGGTCAGCGGGGTTTCGCTGCCGTCACGATCGATCAGGCGACGGCGGTCGGGGTCGAGCGTCCAGTGGGCGAAACGCTTGTGGTTCTGCCGCACCGGCTGGGTAACCGGGCCCTGGCGGGCGTGGCGCACGCGGCGGATCAGGTTCTTCGCGCGCGACACCAGTTCGCGCGGGTTGAGCGGTTTGATCACGTAGTCGTCGGCGCCGCATTCCAGGCCGACGATACGATCGATGTCGTCGTTGCGACCGGTGATCAGGATGATGCCGACCTCCGAGCGCACGCGCAGCTCACGGGTCAGGGTCAGGCCGTCCTTGCCGGGCAGGCGGATGTCGAGCATCACCAGGTCGATGGGCTGTTCGGCCTGCTCGGCCTCGGCCAGGTTCGCCTCGGCCTGTTCGGCAGTGCCCGCGCAGAGCACGTCGTAGCCTTCCTCGCCGAGGTAAGCCTGGAGGAGCTCGCGAACCACCGGATCGTCGTCGACGATCAGTACACGGGAAGTCATCGCAATACCCTGCTGACGCCACCGCTGTTTGCGGGGCAATTCTTGTTATTAGTCTAGAGAGGTCTGCAGGACCGGTCCTGCGGAGGCAGCAGGTTACCGGCCACTGAACAATCGATCAACAGGCCGCCGCCGCACGGCTGAAGCGCTGCCGGCCGCCGTGTTGCAGGCCATCCACCCAGGCTTCGCAGATCTGCGCGCCCTGCTCCGGGGTGAAGGTGTTGGGGTTCAGCCCGGACTCCAGCCACAGGCCGTCGAGCAGGGCGCTCAGGGCGATGGCGGCGAGGTCGGCATCGAAGTCGGACCAGCCCTGCTCCTTCGCCAGCTCATTCAACGTCTGCGCCAGCAGCGAGCGGTACTCGCCGTAGGAATGGTCGTGCGCCTTGTTGATTTCCTCGGCGGTCTTCACCGCGCCCCAGAACGCCAGCCAGGCATCCAGCAGCTGCGGATCGAGCAGCTCTGCGGAAAACGAGGCGCGGAAGAACGCCGACAGCCGCGCGCGCGCGTCAGGCGCCGCCTCGGCAATGGCCTCACGCAGCAGCTGCATCACCCGCCCGGTGACGGTCAGGTAGGCCTCGGCCACCAGTTCGTCCTTGCCCGAATAGTGGTGGTTGATCAGCCCCACCGAGACCCCGGCCTCGGCGCAGATCTTGCGGATCGACGCGCCCTGGAAGCCGTGGCGCTTCAGGCAGGCGAGCGTCGCCTCGATCAGCAACGCCTTGCGCTGTTCGGGCTCCAGTCGGGAAAAGCGGACTTCCTGGTTCATTCCTGTGATTCCGAGTGGGGTATGGGGAGAATTTGAACGATTGTTCGACAAGATGCCAGCCCCGGGGCTGCCGTCGTTTCGACACGGGTGCTGAAACAGTAACAGACCCTACCTACCCGTTCGGGGAATGGTCCGCCAACCGGGGGTGGCCGAGAGTGGCCCCATCAGCGAACACAACAACAACAGGTGGACTGACATGCAGAAAACCCTCGCTGCAGTATTGAGCGCGGCGCTGGCGACCTTGCCGGCGCTGGGCCACGGGGAAGAAAGCAGTAGCGCCAATACGCTGCGGCTGTACAACTGGTCCGACTATATCGGCGAACACACTATCGCCGACTTCGAGAAGGCCACCGGCATCAAGGTGGTCTACGACACCTTCGACTCCTACGAAACCGTGCAGGGCAAGCTGCTGCCCGGCCGCTCCGGCTACGACCTGGTGGTGCTCAACGCCGCCCTGGTGCCGCCGCTGCTGAAAGCCGGCGTGTTCCAGCCGCTGGACAAGTCCAAGCTGCCGAGCTGGAACAATCTCGATCCCGAGGTACTCAAGCACCTGGATCACTACGATCCGGGCGTGAAGTACTCGGCGCCCTATACCTGGGGCAGCAACGGCATCACCTACAACATCGACAAGATCAAGCAGCGCATGCCCGACGCGCCCATCGGCTCGCTGGCGATGCTGTTCGATCCGAAGATCGTGTCGAAATTCGCCGATTGCGGGGTGACCATCATCGACTCGCCCACCGACGTGATCCCGCTGGCCCTGGCCTACCTCAAGCGCGACCCCAACAGCGCCCTGCCCGAAGACCTGAAGGCCGCTCAGGACCTGCTGCAGTCGATCCGTCCGTACATCCGCAAGTTCGACTCCACCAGCTACCTCAACGGCCTGGCCAACGGCGACCAGTGCATGGCCATGACCTGGTCCGGCGACTACGCCACCGCCCAGGCTCGCGCCGACGAGGCCGGCGCCAAGGTGAAGCTGGGCTACTTCGTGCCCAAGGAAGGCTCGCTGATCTGGTTCGATGACTTCTACATCCCGGCCGATGCGCCGCATGTGGCCAACGCCCACAAGTTCATCGAGTACATGCTCCAGCCCAAGGTGGCCGCCGACGTCAGCGACTACATCCGCTACGCCTCGAGCAACGCCGCCGCCAAACCGATGCTCACCGCCGAAGTGCGCAACGACCCGGCGATCTATCCCGACGCCGAGACCCGCGCCCGGCTGTTCACCCAGAAGGTGCAGAACCCCAAGGCCACTCGCCTGATCACCCGCACCTGGGCTGCGGTGAAAACCGGAACCTGATCAGTCAGTCCCAAAGCCCCCTCTCCCCAGCCCTCTCCCTGAAGGGAGAGGGGGCAGCCCGCAGCAGGGTTCATGGAAGTCATCTTCCTGATGCCCCGCTGGCAGCGGGCCCGCAATGACCTTCGTAGTCACCGAGTACTCCGAACGGTCCCCTCTCCCTTCAGGGAGAGGGTCAGGGAGAGGGCAAGGACTCGCACGACGAACCGTAATTTCGAGGTACAGACGATGACCACCCCAACCCCAGCCTTCTTCGCCCAGTTCAACGACGAGCAGCTGGTCGCCGCCGACAAAGCCCACTACGTGCACGGCTACCACGTGTTCGACGATCACCGCGTCAACGGTGCGCTGAACATCGCCGCAGGCTCGGGCGCCTATATCTACGACACCAAGGGCAATCGCTACCTGGATGCCGTGGGCGGCATGTGGTGCACCAACATCGGCCTGGGCCGCACGGAAATGGCCGACGCCATCGCCGAGCAGGTGCGCCAGCTGGCCTACTCCAACCCCTTCTGCGACATGGCCAACGTCACCGCCATCCAGCTCTGCGAGAAGCTCGCGCAACTGGCGCCGGGCGATCTCGACCATGTGTTCCTCACCACCGGCGGCTCCACCGCCGTGGACACCGCCTACCGGCTGATCCAGTACTACCAGAACTGCCGCGGCAAGCGTGAGAAGAAGCACATCATCAGCCGGGTCAACGCCTACCACGGCTCGACCTTCCTCACCATGTCCCTGGGCGGCAAGGTCGCCGACCACCCGGCCGAGTTCGACTTCCTCAAGGACGTCATCCACCACATTTCCTGCCCGAACCCCTACCGCGCGCCGGAAGGGATGACCGAAGGCGACTTCCTCGAATTCCTGGTGAAGGAATTCGAAGACAAGATCCTCGAACTGGGCGCGGACAAGGTGGCGGCCTTCTTCGCCGAGCCAATCATGGGCTCGGGTGGCGTGATCATCCCGCCCAAGGGCTACCACAAGCGCATGTGGGAGGTGTGCCAGCAGTACGACGTGCTCTACGTCGCCGACGAAGTGGTGACCTCCTTCGGCCGCCTCGGCGCCTTCTTCGCCTCCGAGGACGTGTTCGGCATGCAGCCGGACATCATCACCACCGCCAAGGGCCTGACCTCCGGCTACCTGCCGCTGGGCGCGTGTATCTTCTCCGACCGCATCTGGAAGGTGATCGCCGAGGCCGACCAGGGCCGCTGCTTCGCCCATGGCTTCACCTACAGCGGACACCCGGTGAGCTGCGTGTCGGCGCTGAAGAACATCGAAATCATCGAGCGCGAGAACCTGCTGGAGCACGTGAAGGACGTCGGCGCCTACCTGGAGCAGCGTCTGCAGGAACTGGCCGGGCTGCCGCTGGTGGGCAGCGTGCGCTGCCAGAAGCTGATGGCCTGCGTCGAGTTCGTCGCCGACAAGCGCAGCAAGACGCTGTTCCCCGAGGAGCTGAACATCGGCGAGAAGATCCACCTGCGCGCCCAGGCCCGCGGCCTGCTGGTACGGCCGATCGTGCACCTGAACGTGATGTCGCCACCGCTGACCATCACCCGCGAGCAGGTCGACGAGATCGTCGACACCCTGCGCGAAGCGATCCTCGAAGCGGCTGAAGACCTCAAGCGCAGCGGTGATTACGCGGGGCACTGATGATTTTGCCTACATCCAGGCAGCCCTTTAGACTGCCGGGTATGAGCAAATCCCAGGCACTGAGCGAATCGTCCGATGCACCGGCCCTGCATGCCTGGCATGCGGGGCTGGCGCGCGCCATGGGCAGCGTGGGCGACGTGGCCTTCGTCGAGCGACTGGCCGAGGCGCTGGACTGCCTGGTGCCGGTGGAGTCGATGATGCTCGGCCTGGAGCAGCGCGGCCAGCCGCCGCAGCCGCTGTACCAGCGCGGCATCGCCCCGGCGCACCACGAGGCGCTGATCGATCGCTACTACGCGCGCGGCTACCTGCTCGATCCCTTCTGCCTGGCCATGGAAGACGGCCTCACCGAAGGCTTCTACCCACTGGCGGACATCGCCCCGGACGACTTCTTCGCCAGCGAGTACTACAAGACCTACTACCTGCGCTGCGGCTGCACCGAGGACTGCCACTTCATCGTCGACCTGGGCGAGGCACGCAAGGTTTCCCTGTGCCTGTACCAGGGCAACAGCGGCGCGCGCTTCACCGAAACCCAACTGGACCTGCTGGCCGGCGCCCTGCCACTGGTGCGCGAGCTGATCCGCCAGTTCGAGCGCAACGGCGGCCTCGACCTGCTGCTCGCCGGGCACGGTGCAGCCAGTACACAAGCGGCGCAGGCACCGCTGAACCGGCACATCCGCACCGCCTTCATGAATTTCGGCGCGGACCTCCTGACCGAGCGCGAACGGGAAATCGCCCACCTGCTGCTGCGCGGCCATTCGGTGAAGTCCAGCGCACGGGTGCTCGACATCTCCCCGGAAACGGTGCGCATGCACCGCAAGCACCTCTACACAAAGCTTGAGATCAACTCCCAGGCGGAGCTGTTCTCGCTGTTCATCGACTGGCTCACCGGCGGCGTCAGCGCGGCCTGAGGCAGCGGCTGGCGTAGGGCGTACAACCGTTCGCGGTTGTACGCCGTTTCACCGGGCCATCATCCACTTCACGGTCATGCTCGAAGCGCCCTGGAACCGCACTTCGGGTTCGAACGCGGAGTGGTCGGATACCAAGGCCAAACGGCGTATAACGCGGAGCGTCATACGCCCTACACCAGGGTTGGCGGCGTGGACATCGAGAACACATCGAACTCAGCCGATGCGGCGTCCGGCTCCAAAATCTGCCAACCTATTGTCTTTCCCGCTGTCTGATCCGTGCCCAAACCACCCGGAGAGCTCCCGATGCGCCGCTGGCTACCCGCCCTGCTACTGGCCACCACCCTGCCGTTGCACGCCGCCGAAACCAAGCCCACCTACGGCCCGGAGCTGGAGCGCTTCCAGTACGCCTTCCCGGTCGGTCACTACAGCTTTGCCTCCCAGGGCCATCACATGCACATGGCCTACATCGACGTGAAGCCCAAGAAGCAGCCCAACGGCCGCACCGTGGTGCTGCTGCACGGCAAGAACTTCTGCGCCGGCACCTGGGAATCCACCATCGCCGCGCTGAGCGACGCCGGTTACCGGGTGGTGGCGCCGGACCAGATCGGCTTCTGCAAATCCACCAAGCCCGAGCGCTACCAGTACAGCTTCCAGCAGTTGGCGACCAATACCCACGCCCTGCTGGAGCACCTGAAGATCGGCAAGGTCACCCTGCTGGGCCACTCCACCGGCGGCATGCTCGCCACCCGCTATGCGCTGATGTACCCGCAGCAGGTGGAGCAACTGGCGATGGTCAACCCCATCGGCCTGGAAGACTGGAAGGCCCTCGGCGTGCCCTACCGCACCCCGGACCAGTGGTACGAGCGCGAGCTGAAGACCAGCGCCGAGGGCATCCGCCAGTACGAGCAGGCGACCTACTACGCCGGCCAGTGGAAGCCGGAGTACGACAAGTGGGTGAACATGCTCGCCGGCCTGTTCAACGGCGCCGGGCACGAACGCGTGGCGTGGAACTCGGCGCTGCTCTACGACATGATCTTCACCCAGCCGGTGGTCTACGAGTTCGGCCAGTTGAAGATGCCGACCCTGCTGCTGATCGGCACCCGGGACAACACCGCCATCGGCAAGGACCTCGCGCCGGCCGAGCTGAAAGCCAGGCTGGGCAACTACGCCGAGCTGGGCAAGCAGACCGCCAAGGCGATCCCCAACGCCACGCTGGTGGAGTTCGACGACCTCGGCCATGCGCCGCAGATCCAGGACCCGAAGCGCTTCCACGAAGCGCTGCTCAAGGGGCTGGCCGACCTCAAGCATTGAGGCCGGCCGTTCGCCGCACGAGGGCAGCTCGCGGTTCCTGGAAACATCGGCGCTGAGGGTTTCCCCTCAGCCCAGCCCTGGCTGCGCGCCCCGCTTCAAAGGGAGAGGGAGCTATCCCTGCCGGCTGACGCGTCGGTTTCAGCTGGCACTGAACCAGTCCCCTCTCCCTTCAGGGAGAGGGTTAGGGAGAGGGAAATCCCCGGTACCGAGTCACAGAAGAAGACAGTTGCTCCTACAAAAGCCCGCGACATTGGGCTCCGGCACAAGCGCACACCACCAATAAAAACGCCGGCTCCCCTCGCGGCGAGCCGGCGTCGAGTGCCCCGAGCCCCGTCAGCCCAGGTTCTTGCCCAGCAGCGCGTGGTACAGCTCGCTGTCGCCGAGCACGCCCACTACGCGGTTCTGTTCCTGCAGCACCAGCTTGTGGCCGGTCTGGTAGCGGATCTGCAGCGCGTCGCGCATGCGGATGTTGACGTCCACCAGGGTGGGCTCGTGCTTGAGCTTCTCCACCGCATCGCCCGGCTGCCAGCGCTGCAGGTCGATGATGTTGCTGCCCTGGCGAGCGGCCTTGACCTGGTTGGTCTCGGTCAGGCCGATCCAGCAGTCGCGGCCCTGATCGAAGCACACCTCGTCGGCCTGGCGGCGGCACTGGTCCAGGCCACGCATCAGGCTGGACCCGCACAGCACGTTGAGCGGGTTGGTGTGAGCGACGAAGGTGCGCACGTAGTCGTCCGCCGGGCTGAGCACGATTTCCTCGGGCTTGCCGTGCTGGATGATGCGGCCATCCTTCATGATGGCGATGCGCGTGCCGATCTTCAGCGCCTCGTCCAGGTCGTGGCTGACGAAGACGATGGTCTTGTGCAGCTGGCGTTGCAGCACCAGCAGTTCATCCTGCAGCTGCTGGCGGATCAGCGGGTCCAGCGCGGAGAAGGGTTCGTCCATCAGCAGGATGTCGCCATCCATCGCCAGCGCACGGGCCAGGCCCACGCGCTGCTGCATGCCGCCGGAGAGCGAGTCCGGACGCTTGTCGCGCCATTGCGACAGGCCGACCAGTTCCAGCTTCTCGTCGATCACCTTCTTCCGCTCGTTGGCCGGGCGGCCCTGCATCTCCAGGCCGAAGCCGATGTTCTCGGCCACGGTCAGCCAGGGCATCAGAGCGAACTTCTGGAACACCATGGCGATGCGCTTGGTGCGCATGGTCTTGAGCGTTGCCGGCGAGCAGTTGGCAATATCCACCTGCTGGCCTTCGTGCTCGATCAGCAGCTTGCCGCGGCTGACCCGGTTTAGGCCGTTGATGCAGCGCAACAGGCTGGACTTGCCCGAGCCGGAGAGGCCCATCATCACGCAGATTTCGCCGCGGTTGACGTCGAGGTTGGCGTCCTCCACCCCCAGGACCTGCCCGGTGCGCTTGAGGATTTCCTCGCGGCCCATGCCCTGGTCGAGCAGCTTGATGGCTTCCTTGGTGTGGGTGCCGAAAATCACATCCACATGTTCGAATCGAATCGCCGACATAGTGCTTACCTCCCCCGCAGCGAACGTTGCTTGCACACCCGGTCGAGCAGGATGGCGAGCAGGACGATGGCCAGACCGGCCTCGAAGCCGAGGGAAATGTCCGCCGTGTTGAGCGCGTTGACCACGGGTTTACCCAGGCCGTCGGCACCCACCAGCGCGGCGATAACCACCATCGACAGCGACAACATGATGCATTGCGTGATCCCGGCGCCGATGCTGGGCATGGCGTGGGGCAGTTCGATACGGGTCAGCAGCTGCCAGCGCGAGCAACCGAAGGCCTTGCCGGCGTCCATCAGCTCCGCCGGCACGTCCTGGATACCCAGGCAGGTCAGGCGGATGGGCGCAGCGATGGCGAAGATCACAGTGGAAATCAGGCCCGGCACCACACCCAGGCCGAACAGGGTCAGGGTCGGGATCAGGTACACGAACGTGGGTACCGTCTGCATCAGGTCCAGCAAGGGCCGCAGGGCGGTGTAGAACCAGGGCTTGTGCGCCGCCAGGATGCCCAGCGGCACCCCGATGGCGATACACACGACCGTGGCGAAGATCACCTGCGCCAGGGTCTCCATGGTCTCCTGCCAGTACCCCAGGTTGAGGATCAGCAGCAGCGAGGCCAGCGCGAACGCCGCCAGCCCCCAGCTGCGCTGGATGTAGAACACCAGGATGACCATTAGCGCGATCAGGGCCAGCGGGTTGAACCAGAGCAGGCTGTTGGTGACAGCGTGAATCAGGAACTCAAGGGTGTCGGAAATCTTGTCGAAAAACGCGGCGCCATGCTGGGTGAGCCAATCGACGAAGGCGGCGATGTGTTCGCCCAGCGGGAGCTTGTGGTCAGTCAGAAACATAATGCGGGCCCATCAGAAGCTTGAGGAATCGGCCAACGGCAATTACTTCGGCACTTACTTCGCGAATGCCACCTTGGCTGCCGCCAAGGCCGGTTTGCCGTCACGGGTGGTCACGCCGGCGAGCCAGGCGTCGAGCAGTTCCGGATGGTCCTTCAACCAGGCTTTTGCCGCCTCTTCGGGCTTCTTGCCCCCGTTGAGCACGGCGTCCATGAGTTTGTTTTCCATCTCCAGGGTGAAGGTCAGGTTGGTCAGCAGCTTGCCGACGTTCGGGCACTCCTGGACATAACCCTTGCGGACGTTGGTGTAGATGGTCGCGCCGCCGTAGTTGGGACCGAACACGTCATCGCCGCCTTCGAGGTACTTCATCTTGAAGCGGGTGTTCATCGGATGCGGTTCCCAGCCCAGGAACACGATCCACTGGTTGCGGCGGTCGGCGCGTCCGACCTGCGAGAGCATGCCGGCCTCGCTGGACTCCACCAGCTTGAATTTGCCCAGGTTGAACTGGTTCTTGTCGAGCATGCCCTGGACCAGACGGTTGCCGTCGTTGCCCGGCTCGATGCCGTAGATCTTGCTGTCCAGCTTGTCGGCGAACTTGGAAATGTCGGCGAAGGACTTCAGGCCGCCGTCATAGGCCGCCTGGGTGACCGCCAGGGTGTACTTGGCGCCTTCGAGGTTGGCCCGCACGGTTTCCACGCTGCCGTTGTCGGCGTAGGGCTTGATGTCGTTGGCCATGCTCGGCATCCAGTTGCCGAGGAACACGTCCATGTCCTTGTTCGCCAGCGACTTGTAGGTCACCGGCACGGACAGCATGGTCACCTTGGTGGTGTAGCCAAGCGATTCGAGCACCTGGCGGGTGGTAGCCGTGGTCACGGTGATGTCGGTCCAGCCGACGTCGGAGAAGCGAACCGTGCCGCACGACTCAGGTTCAGCGGCCTGAACCGCCAGCGGCGCGCAAATGGACACAGCCAGCAGCAAAGACTTGCAACCTTTCATGGACGTACTCCTCTGCGGGGTGGGGCGCCGGCGCTTCCCGCAGTGGGCGCGGCGGACTCTTGTTTTATTGGTAGGGCCAGCGATTCAGGCCCTTTTCTTGTCATTTCGTAATCGATCATGGAACAGGAAAAATTCGCCGCATACCGGGTGCGTCGCAACCAGTGCAGGCGAAGTCGCATTCAGCACCAGGCATGTCGCATCCAATTCAAAGGCCCGGTCCAGGCGACCTGCGAGGGTCGTGATCAGTCCTTCGCGAGGGACTTCGAACCCTCTGCCGTACTGCCCGAAGCACTCGGTGCGACACCCTGCAGCCACATGTCCTGCACCTGCGGATTGGCCTTCAGCCAGCTCTTGGCGGCCTGCCGCGGATTGCGCCGCTCGTTGAGCACCGCATCCATCAGCTGGTTCTCCATCGCCAGGTCGAATTTCAGGTTCTTCAGCAGCCGCGCGACATTCGGGCACTCCTGAAGATAGCCTGCCCTGACGTTGGTGAAGACCGTGGCGCCGCCATAATTCGGCCCGAAGTAGGCATCGCCGCCGTCCAGGTACTTCATTTGAAGACGCGTATTCATCGGGTGAGGTTCCCAGCCGAGGAACACGATCGGCTGTTTCAGCGCCCCGGCGCGCTTCACGTAGGCCAGCATGTCCGCCTCGCTGGACTCCACCAGCTTGAAGTCGCCCAGGCCGAAGGCCTTCTCGTTGATCATCTTCTGGATCAGCTGGTTGCCGTCGTTGCCCGGCTCGATGCCGTAGATGCGCCCGCCCAGCTGCTCCTTGAACTTCGCGATGTCGGCGAAGCTCTTCAGCCCCGCCTCATAGGCGTACTGCGGCACCGCCAGGGTGTACTTGGCACCTTCGAGGTTGGCCCGCACGGTTTCCACCGTGCCCTTGTCGGCGTAAGGCTTGATGTCGCCCGCCATGCTCGGCATCCAGTTGCCGAGGAACACGTCGATCTTCTTCTCCGCCAGCGCCTTGTAGGTCTCGGGCACCGACAGGCGCACCACCTGGGTGCGGTAGCCCTGGTGGGCGAGCACCAGGCGGGTAACCGCCGTGGTGACGGTGATATCGGTCCAGCCCACGTCGGCGAAACGCACGACGGCACAGGATTCCGGCTCGGCAGAGCGGGCAACGCCCGGCAGTACCACGGATAACGCCAACAGCGACGACACAAGACTCTTCATGAGACCAGCCTCTGACTGCGGAGAAGGGGGCGCGCACGGTCCGATACCGTTCGTCGGGATCGGATCATGGGGCAAGGTGGATTCCCGCGCCTATCGACCAATCGACGTCCGGCCCCAGGATGTCGCGTCCAGGCATGACCTCGTCGTCGGCGGAACACCAGCGCCGGCGTTACCGTCGCCGCGCCTTGCGGCGAAGCGCTCACGGCGCTTTTGGATATGGCCGGGTCGGTGCCGGAAGGGGCTGCGCCAGCGCTTGGGTCGATGATGGCGGCGCAACGCGGGTACAAGGACGTGCCCCCGCCCCCACCCTCGCAGGATGCGCAGCCCGCTCGGAGTTCGGCATGGCAATCAGTGTGTTCGACCTGTTCAAGATCGGTATCGGCCCTTCCAGCTCGCATACCGTCGGCCCCATGCGCGCCGCCGCGCTGTTCGTCGGCGCCCTGGGCGAACGCCAGCTGCTCGAACGCACCCGCCGCGTGGAAGTCCGCCTGTACGGCTCGCTGTCGGCCACCGGCGTCGGCCACGGCACCGACCGTGCGACGATCATGGGCCTGATGGGCGAATGGCCCGACCGCATCGACCCACAGCAGATCGAGCCGCGCATGGCCGCGCTTCGGGAGAGCGGCGAACTGCTGCTGGCCGGCACCCATGCCGTGCCCTTCGACTGGGTGCGCGACATGCGCCTGCTCGACGAGAACCTGCCCTACCACCCCAACGCCATGCGCCTGACCGCGTTCGACAACGACGGCGAGCTGCACAGCGATACCTATTACTCCATCGGCGGCGGCTTCGTCGTCGACGAAGAGCAGGCCGCCTCCGGCAGCCTCGACACCGACAACACCGTCCTGCCCTACGACTTCTCCAGCGCCGCCGAACTGCTCACCCTGTGCCGCCGGCACAACCTGCGCGTGTCCGAGCTGATGATGGCCAACGAGCGCATGTGGCGCAGCGAAACCGACATCCGCGAAGGCCTGAAGGTCATCTGGCAGGCCATGCGCGACTGCGTGCACAACGGCCTCAACCACGAAGGCATCCTCCCCGGCGGGCTCAACGTACAGCGCCGCGCCAAGCGCCTGCACCGCAACCTGCTGGAAATCGGCAAGCCCAACGTCATCGGCTCGACCTTGAGCGCCATGGAATGGGTCAACCTCTTCGCCCTGGCGGTGAACGAGGAAAACGCCGCCGGCGGACGCATGGTCACCGCGCCCACCAACGGCGCGGCGGGGATCATCCCGGCGGTGCTGCACTACTATATGCGCTTCAACCCCGACGCCAGCGACAACGACATCACCGACTACTTCCTGGCCGCCGCCGCCGTCGGCATCCTGTGCAAGAAGAACGCCTCCATCTCCGGCGCCGAGGTCGGCTGCCAGGGTGAAGTGGGCTCGGCCTGCGCCATGGCCGCGGCGGGCCTCGCCGAAGTCCTCGGCGCCAGCCCCGAGCAGGTCGAGAACGCCGCCGAGATCGGCCTGGAACACAACCTCGGCCTGACCTGCGACCCGGTCGGCGGCCTGGTCCAGGTGCCCTGCATCGAGCGCAACGCCATCGCCGCGGTGAAGGCCATCAACGCCGCGCAAATGGCCCTGCGCGGTGACGGCCAACACTTCATCAGCCTCGACCAGGTGATCCGCACCATGCGCGATACCGGCGCCGACATGCACGACAAGTACAAGGAAACCTCGCGCGGCGGCCTGGCCGTCAGCAGCATCGAGTGCTGAGCCCAAAATCGACCACCCGGTCGTAAAAACGCCACATTCTGGCGCACCGGTACGCTCGTCCCGACCCACCCACGAGCGTTACCGTTTGGCGCAACGCACCGCCGGCAGCGTGACCGGCGAGTGCTACCGAAATCCCCAGCCCCCGCCCCATGCGTATTTGCGACCTGCAGCGCGTCGCAATCCGACCTGTCAAAAACGGCATATCCATGCCGTTTTCTTTTTTTATTGAACGCTCAATCAATGTAGGCATGGCATTTGCCTTGCTATACACAGAGGAACAGCCACGGGACCGCCGCAGGGCCGATTTCCCGAGCAGAAAACAAGCATAAGAAACGCCTCCCAAGAGGCGACTGTGACTAGCGTGAGGTGACTGAATGAACGCGTTCAACCCCGGAGTTCCCCCGCAAAACCGAGCTCCGCAGTCCATCGGCTTCCTGCTGTTGGACAACTTCACCCTGATCTCCCTGGCCTCGGCGGTGGAACCGCTACGCATGGCCAACCAGCTCTCCGGTCGCGAACTCTACCGCTGGCACACCCTGAGCCTCGACGGCCGCCAGGTCTGGGCCAGCGATGGCCTGCAGATCACCCCCGACGCCTCCTGCGACAGCGCCCCGCAGATGGACACCCTGATCGTGGTCGGCGGCGTCGGCATCCAGCGCAGCGTCACCCGCGAACATGTCACCTTCCTCCAGGCCCAGGCTCGCCACGGCCGCAAGCTGGGCGCCGTGTGCACCGGCAGCTGGGCCCTGGCCCGCGCCGGCCTGCTCGACGGCTACGACTGCAGCGTGCACTGGGAATGCCTGGCCGCCATGCAGGAAGCCTTCCCCCGCGTGGCCATGAGCACCCGCCTGTTCTCCATCGACCGCAACCGCTTCACCTCCTCCGGCGGCACCGCGCCGATGGACATGGTGCTGCACCTGATTGGCCGCGAGCATGGCCGCGAACTCTCCGCCGCCATCTCCGAGATGTTCATCTACGAACGCATCCGCAACGAACAGGACCACCAGCGCGTGCCGCTCAAGCACATGCTCGGCACCAACCAGCCGAAGCTGCAGGAAATCGTCGCGCTGATGGAAGCCAACCTCGAAGAGCCCATCGACCTCGACGAACTGGCCGTCTACGTCAACGTCTCGCGCCGCCAGCTCGAGCGCCTGTTCCAGAAGTACCTGCACTGCTCGCCGTCGCGCTACTACCTGAAGCTGCGCCTGATCCGCGCACGCCAGCTGCTCAAGCAGACTTCCATGTCGATCATCGAAGTCGCCTCGGTCTGCGGCTTCGTCTCCACCCCGCACTTCTCCAAGTGCTACCGCGAATACTTCGGCATTCCCCCGCGCGACGAACGCCAGGGCCAGCCCATCGGCCAACCGGTCATGGTCATGCCCATCCCCCAGGACCTGGCCCTCATGCCCAACTCCTCGGCGATTTCGGCGCTCAGCCAGGCCCAGGGCGAATCCACCTTCGCCAGCGTGCGCGTGCTCTGACAGCCGGCGGTCCCCAAGGCCCAACCCCCTGAGCCGAACGCCCCCTCTCCCTTCAGGGAGAGGGCTGGGGAGTGGGCCGCCCGGCGCGGAATTACCCCTTCGTAGGAGCGGACTCCGTCCGAGATCACCTCAGCCGCACACCGGCCGCTGATCGCGGATAAACCCGCTCCTGCGAAAGGCGGCTACCGCCTCTCCAGCTCCATCAACCGCGCCGCATCGACAACCCGCATCCACAGCCGCCCCTGCCAATCCAGCACCGCCACCTGCTGCCCATGCATCTGCCGGAACTGATGGCGCGGCAACAACGCATTGTGCTGCTCCAACTCGCGCAACACCGGCACCACCTCGTTGCTCAACCACTGCCGCAAGCTGCGGTTCTCCGGGTGGTAGAAGTGCAGCATCAGCAGCGCATACACACCGCTCTCGCTCACCAGCAGCTCATCCTCCTCCGTGCCCGCCAGACGCTCCCAGCGCGACTGGTCCGGGTCCAGCTTCTGCGCCACGCGTGGGCCCAGGTGGCTGGCCGTGAGCTTCGCCAGATCGCGCAGGACGAACCACGCCTGCTGATCGAGCAGCAGGCCGCGCAGGCGTCGACTGTGACGATGGAAGTAGTGAGGTCTCAGGCCATCACCGGTCGGGAAGTACGTCGAAGTATGCATGCTGTAGCTCCTTGCTCATGACAGGAAGCCGCCGCCCGAAACATCCGAAAGGGAGGCGGACCGTGCAAGGGTGGAAAACCGGCAACCGAGAACAACCGTGAGAACCGGCCGGACCTAAGTCCGCCTCACACGGTCCGCCATAGATAGCCAGAGGCGACCTGCCCTATGGGCCGGTCGATCTCTGCTATGGCGCTTCTCGGTATATGCAGGTTTCCACACCTGACCACGCCGAAACGTGGTGCCAGGAACGCTACGCAGAGGGTTTGTAAGATCGCAACGCCGGGGCAGTGTAGGGCGTTTCCCGGATCATCCAAGGCAACGAACCGAGAGCGGGAAAGATTTACCGCGGCAGGAGAACCCCGTCTCAGGCATCCAGCGGCAGACTGAGCTGCCACGACACCCCGAACCTGTCGCTCACCCAGCCAAAGCGCCGACTGAAGCCGTAGTCCTCCAACGGCATATAGACCCGCCCACCTTCCGCCAGCACGTCGAAGATCCGATCCAGCACATCCTGCGAGTCGAACTCCACGAAAATCGAACTGGACGGCGTGAAGTCGAAGTCATGCTTCACTGGGCTGTCCGAGCACATGAATTCCTGCCCGCAGACCACGAAGCGCGCCACCTTGATCGTCCCCTCCGGCCCCGGATCACCGGCGGTGTAACGCTCCACGTGCAGCACGCGGGAATCGGGGAAGGTGGCAAGGTACAAATCCAGCGCCGGCTGCGCGGCACCGCCCTGGAACATGAGGAAGGGGGTGGCTTGGGTCATGACGGCTCTCCTTCGGTTGAAGAGGGCAGTCTAGGTCACCCGCGATTGGCGCAGAAAGACGTGATGAGCGGGGGTGGAAACAGCCAGGATGGGTACCCGGTAGGCCGTTTCCGAGACGATGCGTTTGCCATCGGTCCACTACTTCAGAGGCGCCTTCATGAGCTGCAGTCTCTCGACAATCCCCTGACTGGCGCCAGGTCCGGCCGCCAGATCGCATTCATCCCAAGGCACCACCCTGCCGTCCACTTCATCGACCATCATGGGACGCAGCGGCCTTCCTGAAGTCCTGTCCACAACCTGTACGGCGACCTCATCCGCGACGAAGTGCTGATTGCCCCAAGCGATCAGTGCATAAAGCACGACCTGCAGATCCCTCCCTTTCCCGGTCGGGATGTACTCGTGTCGGAGCGGTTTGACGCAGTAGGCGCGGCGCTCCAGCAGCCCAGCCTCCACGAGCGCGTTGAGCCTGCGGGTCAGCATGTTGGGGGCGATGTTCAGGCTTCTGGAGAACTCGTCGAACCGGGACACCCCCTGCAGCGCGTCGCGCATGATCAGCAGGCTCCACCATTCGCCAACCTGCTCCAGGCTGAGGGCGATCGGGCATAGGGAGTCGGAGAGGGTCTTACGCTGCATAGGCATCGCTCATGGTTGTCCGGAAAAAATCCGCTCCGGATGTGACTTTCATTATGATAGTAACTTCCTTTACCCAGGTATTTAACCGCAAAGGAGCGAAGCCTTCATGAGAAAGCGTGTCGTCGTTACCGGAATGGGGGCGGTTACACCGCTCGGTCGGGGTGTTGAGCTCGTATGGCAGCGGCTGCTGGCGGGTGCCTCGGGCATTCGTGCGCTGCCAGAGGAGCTGATTGGCGATCTGGCCGTGCGCATCGGCGGTCAGGTCCCTGGGCTTGAGACAGATCCTCTGGGCGGGTTTGACCCTGACAGCGTTCTTTCCCAGAAGGAGCAGCGCAAGGTCGATCGCTTCATCCTGTTTGCACTGGCCGCGGCAGAAGACGCCCTGACACAAGCCCAATGGGCGCCGACCTCCACCATCGAGCAGGAGCGCACCGCCACGATCATCGCCTCGGGCATCGGTGGCTTCCCGGCCATTGCGGATGCGGTGCGTACCACGGACAGCAAAGGCCCACGTCGTCTCTCGCCGTTCACCATACCGTCCTTCCTCTGCAACCTCGCCGCCGGCCAGGTCTCCATCCGCCACCACCTGAAAGGTCCGCTCGGGGCGCCGGTCACTGCCTGTGCCGCCGGCGTACAGGCCATTGGTGACGCGGCTCGCATGATCAGGTCCGGCGAAGTGGACATCGCACTGTGTGGGGGCGCAGAAGCCGCCATTCACAGAGTCAGCCTCGCGGGTTTTGCTGCCGCGCGAACCTTGGCGAGCACTTTCAATGATGCCCCCGAAAAAGCCTCTCGCCCCTTCGATAGCGCGCGGGACGGCTTCGTCATGAGCGAGGGCGCGGGCCTTCTGGTGATCGAAGAGCTCGAACACGCCCTGGCACGCGGAGCCAAGCCCATTGCAGAACTGATCGGCTATGGAACCAGCGCCGACGCCTACCACATCACCTCGGGGCCGGAAGATGGAGACGGGGCCCAACGGGCCATGCGCCAGGCACTGCAACAAGGCGGCGTCGCGCCGGACCAGGTCGGCCACCTGAACGCACATGCCACGTCGACGCCTGTTGGCGATAACGCCGAGCTGGCGGCGATAAAGGCCGTCTTCGGAGAGACGTCGCCCATCATCAGCGCCACCAAATCCTCGACGGGCCACCTGCTCGGCGCGGCGGGAGGGATCGAGGCCATCTTCACCGTGCTGGCCCTGCGGGACCAGGTAGCGCCACCGACACTGAATCTGGAGAACGCCGATCCCTCCTCCGCGGGCTTGAACATCGCCCGCACCAGCACAGCGCTGGCGACCGAATACGCACTGTCGAATGGATTTGGATTCGGCGGTGTAAACGCCAGCGTTCTGTTCAGGAAATGGCAGGGTGAGTAAAGGTCGTTAGCTGGCAGGTGGACGGTGGGGAAGGGAGTTTCGGCGGCTCGTCCGTGGGCACTTCCCCACCTCCGGCAGGGAAATTGATTGGGACGCTTGGATGGGACAAATCACTCATACTTAAAGTCAATACTTATCTTCATGCTGCGCAGACAAAGCTCAACAATACAGCCGCTCCATGGCTTGCCCTCTACATAAAGTCCATTTGCCTCGAAGAAATCTCTAAGCCTGACAAAAAGATCTAGTAAATCACTATCTACCTTGGCACTACCTGGCAACAACCACTGCTTACCACCATCAGGTCTAACATAATCAAAAAGCAACTTACAATGATCTCCCTCGGGCGAAAGCTCGGCGTCGACCAGTATAGCCTCAGCATCATCAGGTGAGATCGCAACCAAAATCTCACCAATGTTTCGATAAATCTCGTCATCTACACTCATATTCCACCCGGAGCATTAACAAAGGTCTCTCTTATCGGGCGTTCCGATCCAATCTGGTAGGTCACAGTAAATTTCTCTGGTGAAAAGGTGGTGCGCGAAAAAAGGGGACAGATCTATTTTCTTTACTCTAATCCTGACCCGCCAGACCGTTTTAGAGTAGAAAAATAAATCTGTCCCCTTTTCGCTGCGGCTGGCCGAGTGCTGGAAAATTCAGGAAATCGAGGGCTTTAGGCAGAAAATGTCGGTCGAAAAACCGACAGGCGGGAGATGGCGAAACAGGATTTCGGCGATCCGTCCACGAAAAACCTCCCCGCCAACTGGCGGGGAAATCGGTTTGGACGCTTGGACAGGACAGGACAGGACAGGACAGGACAGGACAGGACACACTTTATTCTTCATTCATAAGTTTTCGATAGCCCTCAAAAATCCTAATACAATCAGAATTCCCATCTACCAGATTCTCGTAAAATACTGGAGAAACAGCCCACTCCTCAAATACTAGAGATACATTCATTACCCCACCCTTAGCTTCGAAAGAGCTAGAAAACCTCCAGAACTCAGAAACCCGAGAATCTACAACATCAAAGAACTCAATGGCATATGGTTTGGGATATTCATCATGCTCCTCGGGACAGACATATAACCAAGGGCAGCCATCCCAAAAAACAACGCCATAAACAACATACTCTCTCCCAGTGACCAGATCCAACTCCCCGTCTGGAAGAAAAATATATCGGCCTATACGCTCCCTGGAGACAGCATTGGAGATATCCCCTAAATTATTTATTTTGCAAA
This sequence comes from Pseudomonas macauensis, assembly GCF_047902425.1. Classification (NCBI taxonomy): domain Bacteria; kingdom Pseudomonadati; phylum Pseudomonadota; class Gammaproteobacteria; order Pseudomonadales; family Pseudomonadaceae; genus Pseudomonas; species Pseudomonas macauensis. The sequence goes on from NZ_CP138377.1 coordinate 6,002,653, forward strand.
TTACTTTCATATGGTTCTCCTGGCGGCACTGAGGGATCATTGCCCCACGGTCGCACATTATCAATACTGTGCTTCTTAAACTTGAAATCCATCAACTCCCCAGTCTCAGGATTCCTCACATAATGCACCACCGAATCATTACCATTGGCTGATTTTATCTTCAGCTCTATTTTTTCCATCCCTTTGAATCTTCGAGAAAAAAGGGGACAGATTTATTTTCTGTACTCTAATCCTGACTCACCAGCCCGTTTTAGAGTAGAAAAATAAATCTGTCCCCTTTTTTGCTTTTTTGCTTTTTTGCTCCAGACATAGCCTTAAAAAAACCACCCCGCCAACTGGCGGGGAAATTGGTTTGGACACTTGGACGGGACACAATGGTTATATTTATTAACCACAGTAAACCAATAAACATTTTCCATTGGACTTCTTCACAAAACTAATGGGCTTTCTTATTTCTCCATCATCAACAGATATTTCCACAATCAGATCTTGATCTTCAAAGGACTGCAACTCCCTAATTAGCTGCCTAATACTTTTACCTCTTTCAATCCATTCCGATTTTTTTCAGAGCCTCTCATATCAATCCCCGATGCGATTCAAATTAGTGTCATATGTTCCTGAGCGCGTTTTCCTACTACCAAGCGCCTCAACAGACTCGGCCATCTTCCATGCCCCACCGTTATGACGGGAAAAAGGGGACGGGAAAAAGGGAAAAAGGGGAAAAGGGGAAAAGGGGAAAGATTTATTTTCTTTACTCTAATACTGACTCGCCAAACCGCTTTAGAGTAGAAAAAATAAATCTGTCCCCTTTCTCGTCCCCTTTCTCGCTTTTTCGGGTGACTGGCACGACACGGTCGTAGCCATGCAGGAGGAAACGGGTACGCGCGGTTCAGTCAGTCAGGTGGGCTGCATTACTCATCCCGCGAACGAAAAGCGGGACGAGTGGGCTTTGGATCTTGACAACAGGCCGGCTAATGGGTGTCCCCTTTTCGGCTAATACACAGGAAGAATACCGAATCTATTACTTATAACAAATGATTCCAATCCATCACCAGAAGAGAATATCTTTAAATCAGCAGATTCAAATTTTAGCAGCAAGTTATTTCCACCAAATGATCCTGCATCCTTTACAACCATGTTTAGGACTACAAAAAGCAAATTACAGGTATTCAGTTCTTCTCCGTGCCCCAGAGTCGCGACCTCTCCATTATCAACCTCAAATGGACACTGGATAGTGATACTGACTTCATTATCAAAAACCAAAACAAAGGACCCTACCCCAACAACAACCCCCGTTAACCGGGCGCCTATAAACTCAAAAATATCTCTTTCTTCTATCATTTACTTATCTATTTGGTGGAACTGTATCAGGCGGCAAAGGTATATGGAGCAAAAAGGGGACAGATTTATTTTCTGCACTCTAATCCTGACTCGCCAGGCCATTTTAGAGTAGGAAAAATAAATCCGCCCCCTTTCCCGCTTCTTTTTCCATTACTGATCTTGGCCCTTTTGCACCACCATATAACCTGCAGATCTCATCTGTGCAAGCACTGTCGCATCAAAATCCTGATCTGACATGCCTCTAATCGATTTAGCACTCTTCCAATGCCATATAACCGGAAGGATTCTGCTATCTAAGCGGCTATACTCCTCCAAAAACATATCAGCTAAAGCATACTTATCTAAATCATGATCAGCCTCCAGCATCATATTCAACACGATGCTTGGCGACTTCCCATCCAATATTTGCGCTAACAAATGTCTACTTCCCGAAGGTGACATAGGTAATCTCGCCAATAGTTTCAATTTTCTCGACCTTCGTGTATCCGTACTTTTGAGATATCTGACCAGTCCAAGTATTCAAGGCCGCACTTTCTTTTGACATTCCATTGGCAATATTTTGCAGATATTGAGCAGTGTTAACGCTGTCGGTACCTGCTACCCATGCCCCACGAATCTTATTGACCTGGATACCTTCATTGCCTAGGCGTTGCATTGCGCTGGCGAACATATCAGTGCCCGATGCATCGTACAAAGGGTGATTCTGTGCTGCACGGATATCAAAACCCAGCACTCCTGATTTATCCACGTTCACGACCAGTCCTGCTACGCCGTCAGGGTTTCCATATCTGAGAGTAATGCCCCCGTTGTTGGATGCGCTCACAATAAATTCATTTGTGACATCAACTTTTGGGATAGGTGGCTCAACTCTCCCCAATCCTCCCTTTGCAGTATCCTTTACAATCGTCCCAGCACCCGCCGCGACCTCTCTTGCTGCTGCACGCGACAACACCGCACCATACAGCTTAGCGACAATCGTTTCTGGCGCGACAACCAGTGATGCGAGGGTAATCCCGTCCCGAACGGCCTTCTCGTTCATGGCCGTTTCCCAGCGCATTGTCTCCGGATCGCTCCAGTCGATATTAGCGCCGCTGGCTGTGCACTCGGCGCTACCGCAAGGCAGGAAGCGAGGTTGGAAGGTTTGGCCTTCCAGTACGAGAGCCGTGCGATAGCCGCCCTGGGCGTCCAGTACATTCCCGGTCAAGCGATCGCGCTGCTCGCTGCCCGCGGCAGGTGATTTGCTCCAGTCTGGAGTCGGTGCGGCAGGGAAGGCAGCCCAGGTGTACTGGTCCGTGTTCGACTGGATATAAGCGACAATATCAAGGTCGAGCTTGCCGAACTGCTGCAGATACTGGCCGTTGTCCAGCTTCACCCAGTTACCCGCTGTATCGTAGATGCCGTCCTTGTTGGCGACGATGTCGGTTCCAGGACCGATATCGGTGCCAGCGACTCCAGAAAGTCGCAGTTGCTCCTCGATCTGCTCAACGGTGTATTTGCCACCGCTCCGTGCGGCCAACTCCTTGGCGCGCTCCTTGTCGGTTGGATGCAACTGCCGGTTATAGGCCATGCCACTCTTGGCAATGTCGCCACCCATCTGCACGTCGCCATTGACGCTGCCGGCAGCAATGATGCCGACGATCTGTGCGGCAGCCTGTTGCAAGCGCTTGGCCTGGTCATCGTTGCCAGCCAGGAGGCCACTCTGCAACTGGTTGACCATGGCTTCGCTGGCACCGGCGGCAATTGCTCCCGTCTTGAAGTCGCCGCCCATGGCTTCGGCCAACAACCCGCCAGCCAAGGCGTGCGCCGCTATGTTCTTGGCGCTGCCCCCTCCAAAGTCCATGCCACCAACATAATCGAACACGCCAGCCTGCATGATGCTGTACAGCGCACCCTGCATGGCATCGCCGAACGAGCCTTGGCCCAGCGCTTCATTGGCTGCGCCAGTCAGAGCACCCTGGGTGAGTTGCATACCCACGAAGCGCGACCAGTTCTCGGGATTGGTGATATCCGGGATGGCGCCCGCTGCCCCTTGGCCCGTTGTCGAGGTCGTGGTGTTGGTGGATGGATCGGTCTTGCCGCCAAACCACTCAGGGCCATAAGCCGCCATGAAGCCCGCTACGGCACTGGCGATCATGGCCTGCTTGAGGCTGTCACCGCTGAAGGTGTCACTCAGACCCTGGCCGATATTGCCCTTGTTGTTGATGGTGCTGGTGGCGCCAGTCGACGCCATGGAGGCAATACCTGTGGACAGGGCGACGTTGGCCCAGCCGGCCGAAGTGGCGCCGGCCGTGGCTGTGGCGGCGGTGCCCGCGCTCATGGCGGAACCGGTCGCTGCTCCCGCACCGAGCGCAGCACTGGCAGCGCCGTATGTCAGCACAGTGACGACAATGGCGACCGCCAACATGGTGCCCTGCCCCATGCCGGAATGGCTGTAGGAGTAGCTGTCATGCAGCTCCTTCACCGCCCGCCAATCCACATCCCCCCTCTGCTCAGCCTCCTTCAGCCACGCGAGGTTCGGATCGGCCTTGACCATCGCATCGATGGCTTCACCCACCGACTTCTGATCGATCTGCTTGTAGTCGATCTTCAGCCCGTCCACGGCCTTGATGGCGAGGTTGCCCTGGGCGATCAGTTCGCTCTGGCGCACGGTTTCATCGGTGCGGCCCTTGCCGCTGGAGCTGCTCCAGGAGAGGTCGCTGTCTTCCTTGCTGTGGGCTTCCTGGTGCAGGTCCTTGACCGCTTCGAAGCTCACTTCGCCACCGCTGACGATGGCGATGTCGTTGCCGGCGTCGAGCTTGGCGGCCTGGTATTTCTGGTCGCCGCCGCTGAGCAGGGTGATGTCGGAGCCAGCACTGATTTCGCTGCTGACCGCTTTGACGTCGGTGACTTCGTCGTGGCGGGTCTTCTTCTGGCCGAAGCTGCCTTTGCTCTTCTTGTCGTAGAGGCTGTAGTCGCTGTCGTTGGCGGCTAGGACTTCGATCTTGTCGCCGGCCACCAGGTAGGCCTCGTTGCCGGCGCCGATCTTGCTGCTGACCAGGGTGAGGTCCTGGCCGGCGCTGATCAGTACGTCGCGACCTGCGCTCAGTTCGGTGCCGCGCTGGGTGACGTGGTCTTCCTGGCGGGTGACTTTCTTGCTCTTGTCGTAGCTGTGCTGCTCGTCGGCGGCGGAGGCCAGGATGACGTCGCGGCCGGCGCTGATGCCGGCGTCGCGGCCGACGTCGATGCGGCTGCTGACGACGCTGATGTCGCGACCGGCTTCGAGGGTGAAGTCGCGGCCGACGCTGATGTCACTGCCCAGCTGGGTGGTGGTCTGGTTGTAGTTGCGGCCGCGCGTGGTGCCGTTTTCCAGTTCGACGCTGTGCAGGTTGATGTCGCGCCCGGCCTGCATCGACAGGTCGCTGCCGCTGCTGAGGGCGCCGCCCAGGTTGTTGATGTCGCGACCGGCGCTGATGTCCAGCTTGCCGGCGGCTTCGATGCGCGCGGTGCTGTCGGCGAAGCTTTCGGTCCAGGTGCGATTGCCGATGCCGCCTTCGTGCACGGTGACGCTGCGCTGGTTGATGACATCGCCGGTGAGAGCGCTGAGGCTGACGTCGCGGCCTTTGAGGATGCCGCCCTGGCTGTTGCTGAGGTTGTTCAGGGCGAGCAGGTCGAGGCGCCCGCTGGCTTCGATCAGGCCCGTGTTGTCGAGGTTGGCGGCGCTGGCGGCGAGGTCGCCGCTGGCGCGCAGGGTGCCCTGGTTGACCAGGTTGCCGCCGGCGATCAGGGAAACGTCATTGCCCATGATCAGCGCGCCGTTGGGCGCCAGGCGGTTGTTGGCCTGGGCCAGGTAGACCACCGGCACCAGGACCTTTTCGCCGTTGACCATGGCTTCTTCGAGCCAGACGAGGTCGTGGGTCAGGGCGGCGACCTGTTCGGCCGTCAGGCCGACGCCCAGGCTCAGGTGCAGGCTGTCCTTGTAGGCGATGGCGTTGTCCATCAGGTACTTGAACAGCGCTTCGTCGCTGGCCATGCCGTCGATGTAGCGCTGGCCGGTGCGGGCGACCACGGCGTCGCGGATCAGGCGTTGTTCGTAGAGGCCGTCGCCGAGGCGCTTCTGGGATTTGTCCGGATCGTAGCCAAGCAGGCCCAGCAGGTAATCGGAGCCGAGGAAGCTCTTGAGGCTGGTGAGCTCGGGGTTGGTTTCGATGAGGTATTTGTGGCTGTTGTCCGGACGCGCCGCGCTCGGTACGCCCTGCACCTGGGCAACGTTCAGGGAGGCGCTGCCGGCTGCGCTCTGGGCGGTGGCGCCACCGCTCAATTGAACGGTATCGGCCGTGCCGGTGGCACCCGTGATCCGCTGGACGTCGCCGGTCATGCCGGTAGCACCGTTGTTGCGCTGGACGTCGCCTGTCGAGCCTGCTGCGCCGTTGCTGCGCTGAACGTGGCCCGTCATGCCCGTGGCACCGCGCCGGATATCGCCCGCCATGCCGAGGGCGTCGCTGCTGCGCTGGATATCGCCGGTCATGCCGGCGGCGCCGTCGAGCGCGCGCTCGCGCTGGGACAGGCTGATGCTCTGGCCGGCGAAGCTGTAGCTGCCACCTCCCGCGACGGCCTGAGCGCTGCTCTGGGTGCCTTCCTGGCCACTCAGGCGGAACAGGCCGTTGCTGCCGCTGGGCAGGGTGAAGCCTGGGAGCGTGATGGGGTTGACCTGCTGCTGGGCGAGATCCGGAGGCAGTTGGGCGTTGAGGGCGACGACGGTGGCGGTGTTGCCGGTAACCCCCGTATCACCCACGCGCGAGGCGCCGGAGGACTGCGGGACGCCTTCGCGGATGACGCTGTTGGTGAGGTCCTTGGTAGCGTTGATGGTGACGTTGCCGCCGGCCTGGACGACGGCGTTGACGAATGAGCTGCCGGGGCTCTGGACGATCAGTTCGTCGAAGACGGGGGCGTTCTTGACCACCGCTGGCGCATCGACCAGGGCGCCCGGCTGGTAGTGCGGCAGCGGGAAATCGGCGAAGGGCGAGGCGCCAGGGAAATCAACACGAATGGAAGCGAACTGGGCAAAACGATCAACTTCCCGGCCACCAGCCCGGATCATGACCGACTCCAGCGACTCATCCCAATCGCGGTTCCAGAAGTGGAGGTTCGGCATTGCCATTTCGCCGGTCGGGAAGCGTCGACCGGAGTCGTAATCCGGATCATTCGCGGCGTTGTACGCCATGACCTGATCCCAGAAGTTCACTGCGTCCGGACCGCCGTACACCTTCGAAGTATTGTATGGAATCTCGAAGGAGCGCCGCACAGAGTAGTCGCCGATGGCGACGCCGCTGTTAGCGAAGTTATCCAGCATCATGGCGATGTTGCCGCTGGCGGCGATCGTCGATGCCTGATTGAGCAGGCTCTGGCCTTCGACATTCAGATTGCCGCCCGCGCTGATGGCGGCGGAGGGAGAGCTTTCGCCCAGTTCGCCCCGATAATTCTCGACCCAGACCAGATGGCTGCTGGGCAGCGGGCCATCCCCGAATTGCGGGGCTGAGGCACAGTTGTAACAACGCACGCCGATGGCGGCGGAAATCAGCTCGCCAGCGGTCGTCTGGAGCACGTCCGCGCGGTTCTCCACCGCGCGAACCCGCAGGCTCATATCGCCCAGGCTTTCCAGGGTCGCCGAGATATTTTTCAGGGCTCCGGCCAGGGCATCCGGGGTGGCTCCGCTGATGTCCAGGTTACCTAGGCTGTAGATGTCGGCGTAGCGGTTGGTCAGGGTGCCGCCGACGCGCAGGGCCATGTTGTCGCCACTGAAGATCAGCGCGCCTTGGGTTTGCCCATCGTTGAGCAGGTCACCAACGTTGAGGAGCAGGCGCCCGGCGCTGCCGAGGGTGCCGAAGTTGTTCAGGCTGCCGACGTTGGCAGTGAGGCCTCCGGCGGCGGTGATGCGGCCGCGGTTGTCGAGTTGGCTGGCGCCGAGAGTGACGCCCTGCCCGCCGGCAACGCTGCCGTTGGCGCCGAGGTCGATGCGGTTGGCGGAAAGGTTGAGCGTGCCCAAGCTGGTGACGCGGCCGGCACCGCTGTAGGTGCCGGACAACTGGATGTCGAGGGTGCCGTCGCTGGCCAGCAGACCTTCGTTGTTCCAGTTGCCGCCGCGCCCGGTCAGGCCCTGGCTGGCGAGCAGCCGGCCGCTGGCGGTCTGGGTGAACTGGCCGACGTTGAGGTTGAGCCAGCCGGCCTGCAGGACGCTGCTGTTGCTCCAGCTGTCGGCGGTGATGTCGAGGTGGCCGGTCGTGACAAAGGTACCGCCGGCCTGGACGATTTGCCCAGCGTTGACGCCGAACTGGCCGCTGCCGACGTGGAGGAAGGCGCCATTGTCGTTGGCGAGGCCGCCGAGGCTCAGCGCCAGGTCAGTGTTGGCGGTCTCCAGACGGCCGCCACGGTTGTCGAGGTAGCCGGCGCTCAGGCGGGTGGTGCCACCCTGACCCAGGGCACGCAGGCGGCCACCCTGGTTGTCAATGGCGCCAGCGCTGAGACTGAGACTGCCGGTGCTTTCGATCAGACCATTCTGGTTAATCAGGCTGTTGCCCAGGCTGAAGTCGAGGGTAGTGGCACCGATTTGGCCGCCCTGGTTGAGCAAGGTGCCGCCGGCAAGGCTCAGCAGGTTGCCGGCATAGAGGCCGCCGCCCTGGTTGTCGAGCATGGTGGTGCTAATGCGGCTGTCACCGCTGACAGCGGAGAGATGGCCGCCACGGTTGTCGAGGCCGCCATTGGCGGTGATGTCGAGTTGCTGGGCCTGGGTGGTGCCGAAGTGGTTGTTGAACGAGCCGGTGAGCAGGCGCAGCAACGAGCTGGCGCTGTAGAGGATGCCGCCTGTGCTGTTGTTGAGGCTGGCGCTTTGCAGCAGGAGCTGGCCGGCGCCGCTCTGGATGCGGCCTTGCTGGCTGTTGTCGAGCAGGCCGGTGAGTTGCAGCCGTGCATCGCCACGGCTGTTGAGCGTGCCGCTCTGGTTGTTCAGGTTGCCGGCGGTGACGCTGATGGCGCCGCTGGCGCTGTGCAGGAGGCCGTCGGCGTGGTTGTCGAGGGTGCCTTGGCCCAGGTTCAGGGTCAGGTCCTGCTGGCTGGCGAGGGTGCCGCGCTGGCTGTTGTCCAGGGCACCGGCGTTGAGTTCCAGGCGTTGCTGGCTGGCCAGTTGGCCACCCCGGTTGTCGAGGCTGGCAGCCTGCAGCAGCAGTTCGCCGCCGCTGGCCAGGCGGGCGTTGTTGGCGTTGATCAGGGCACCGCTCAGGGTGCCGTGCAGGGCGCCCTGGCTGAGCAGCAGGCCGCCGCTGTTGTCGAGGCCGCGGGCGTTGAGGTCGAGACTGCCAGCGCTGATCTGTCCGCCCTGGTTGAGGATGTCGGTCTGCGCGGGGTTCAGCCCAAGGTGCTGCTGGGCGTTGATCAGGCCGCCTGCGCTGTTGTCCAGGGTGCCGGCGACGGTGAGGTCGAGGTTGCGCTGGCCGGAGAGGATGCCGCCCCGGTTATCCAGGCGGGCCGCGTTGATGCGTTGGTCGCCCAGGCTGACCAGGGCGCCTTCGCCGTGGTTGTCGAGGCTGCCGCTCAAGGCGACGTCGAGGGTGCCCTGTTTGCTGGAGAGGGTGCCGCCGGTGCTGTTGTCCAGGTCGGCGGCGTTGATGACCAGCCCCTGCCAGCCGGAGAGCAGGCCCTGGTTGGCGTTGCGCAGGGTGCCGGTGGTCAGTTGCAGGGTGCCGGCGCTGATGATGCGGCCGGCATCGCCGTTGTCGAGGCTGGCGGCGCTCAGCTGGAAGCTGTTCTGGCTGGAGATTTCGCCGCCGCGGTTGTCGAGGTGGCGCAGGTGGTCGAGACGCAGCAGGCCGCCGACGCTGAGCACGGCGTTGCGGTTGTCGAAATCGCCGCCGGCCAGGTCGAGCGTCAGGTCGCCGTCGGTAATCAACCGGCCCTGCTGCTGGATCAGTTGCTGTACGCGCAGTTGCAGTGCACCGCCGGCGGAAATCTCGCCGCCCTGGCTGTTGTCCACACGGCTACCGCTCAGTTCCAGCAGGCCCTGGGTGGTAATGAGTCCGGCGCGGTTGTCGATGGCCTGGGCTTGCAGGCGCTGGCGTTGCTTGCCGCTGAGGATGCCGCCCCGGTTATCGAGGTCGGCAGTACGCGCGTCGAGCGTGGCCTGGGCAGTGATGCGGCCCTGCTGGTTATCGGTGGTGCCGGTAACGAGGGTCAGGTCCTCGCCCCCGGAGAGGCTGCCGCCCTGGTTGTTCAGGCTGGCGCTGGTGACGCTGAGGTTGCGGCCGGCTGCGAGGGCGCCGTCGGCATGGTTGTCGAGATTGCCCTGGAGACGGGCTTGGATCGCGCCCTGGCTGGCAACGGTGCCACCCTGGCTGTTGTTCAGGTCGACGGCGTCCAGTTGCAATTGGTTGCGCCCGAAGAGCACGCCGGCCTGGCTGTTGTCCGCCGTGCCCTGGACCTGCAGGGCGAGGCTGTCGCTGGAGAGGATGCGGCCGCCCTGGTTGTTCAGACCGGCCACGGCGAGGACGTAGCTGCGCTGGCTGGATATCTCGCCGCCGTTGCTGTTGTTGAGTTGCGCGAGGTTGCGCAGCAGCAGTTGGCCGGGGGTGGCGAGCAGGCCGCCAGCGCTGTTGTCGAGGCTGCCGCCGGCGAAGTCGAGGTCGATGCCACCGTTGCTGACCAGTTGCCCGGCGCCGTGCTGGTCGAGCGTCCGGACCTGCCCGGCCACGCGACCGACTGCTTCGATGCGGCCGCGATCGCTGTTATCCACAAGGGTGTGGGTGAGCAGCAGGTCGGCACCGCCGAGGATACGCCCAGATTGGCTATTGAGCAGGCTCGCGCCGCGCAGGGTGAGGGCGCCCTTGGTGCTGATCACGCCGCTCTGGCGGTTGTCGAGGGTTTGCGCATCCACGCTCAGCGCGGCGTCGGTCAGCAGCTTGCCGCCCTGGTTGTTCAGGGTGGTGCCGGTCACGTTCAGGGTGCCACCGCTGGAGAGCACACCGGCGCGGTTGTCGACCTGGGCGGCACTGAGATTCAAGGCGCCTTCGCTGATCAACTGGCCGCCGGCCTGGTTGTCCAGCCGCTCCGCCAGGTTCAGGGTTAAATCCCCCAGGCTGCTCAGCTTGCCGCCCTGGCTGTTGTCCAGGGTACGGCCGTCGAGGTTCAAACCACCCTGCCCCACCAGGCTGCCCGCGCGGTTGACCAGGCTGTCGCCACGCAGTGTCAGCCGGCCATCGCTGGCGATCAGGCCGGTGCTGTTGTCGAGTTGGCCGACGGTAAGGTTCACGGTGGCGCGACTGCTGATCTCGCCGCCCTGGTTAAGCAGTTCGCTGGCCTGCAATTCGATGCCGCGCATCGCACCGATCCAGCCGTCCTGGCGGTTGTCGAGGCTCTGCACGGTCAGGTTGAGGACGCCTTCGCTGAGCAACTTGCCGCCCTGGTTGTTCAGGGCAGCCAGTTGCAGGGTGAGATTGCCTTGGCTGGACACCTCGCCGCCGGCGCTGTTGTTCAGTTGCGTGAGGTTGCGCAGGAGCATCGCACCGGAGGTGGCGAGCAGGCCGCCAGCGCTGTTGTCGAGGCTGCCGTTGGCAAAGTCGAGGTCGATGCCGCCGTTGCTGACCAGTTGCCCGGCGCCATGCTGGTCCAGGGTCCGGACCTGCCCGGCCACGCGACCGACGGCTTCGATGCGGCCACGATCGCTGTTATCCACAAGGGACTGGGCGAGCAGCAGGTCGGCGCCGCCGAGGATGCGTCCGGCTTGGCTGTTGAGCAGCGTCGCGCCACGCAGGGTGAGGGCGCCTTTGGCGCTGATCACGCCGCTCCGGCGGTTGTCGATACTTTGTGCGTCGACGGTCAGCGCGTCATCGGTCAGCAGCTTGCCGCCCTGGTTGTTCAGGGCGGTCGTCTGCAAGGCGAAGCTGCCTTGGCTGGATACCTCGCCGCCGGCGCTGTTGTTCAGTTGCGCCAGGTTACGCAGTTGCAATGCGCCCGAGGTGGCGAGCAGGCCGTCGACGCTGTTGTCGAGGCTACCGCCGGCGAAATCGAGGTCTATGCCGCCGTTGCTGACCAGTTGGCCGGCGCCGTGCTGGTCCAGGGTCTGGACCTGGCCGCTTACGCGCCCCGCCGCTTCAATGCGGCCGTGGTCGCTGTTGTCCACGCGGGACTGGGCGAGCAGCAGGTCGGCGCCACCGAGGATGCGCCCGGATTGGCTGTTGAGCAGCGTCTCGCCACGCAGGGTGAGCGCACCCTTGGCGCTGATCACGCCGCCCTGGCGGTTGTCGAGACTTTGCGTGGTCAGGCTCAGGGCGCGGTCACTGAGCAGTTTGCCGCCCTGGTTGTTCAGGGTCGTCAGTTGCAGGGCGAAGCCCTGTTGGCTGGATACCTCGCCACCGTTGCTGTTGTTCAGTTGCGCGAGGTTACGCAGCAGCAGTTGGCCGGGGGTGGCGAGCAGGCCGCCGCCGCTGTTGTCCAGGCTGCCACCGGCAAAGTCGAGGTCGATACCGCCGTTGCTGACCAGTTGCCCGGCGTTGTGCTGGTCCAGCGTCTGGACCTGCCCGCTCACGCGACCGACTGCTTCGATGCGGCCGTGGTCGCTGTTGTCCACGCGGGATTGGGCGAGCAGCAGGTCGGCACCGCCGAGGATGCGCCCGGACTGGCTGTTGAGCAGGGTCGCGCCGCGCAGGTCGAGGGCGCCCTTGGCACTGATCACTCCCCCCTGGCGGTTGTCGAGGGTATCCGCGGTCAGGCTCAGGGAACCGTCGCTGAGCAGCTTGCCGCCCTGGTTGTTCAGGGTCGTCAGTTGCAGGACGAAGCCCTGTTGGCTGGATACTTCACCACCATTGCTGTTGTTCAGTTGCGCGAGGTTACGCAGCAGCAGTTGGCCGGGGGTGGCGAGCAGGCCGCCGCCGCTGTTGTCGAGGCTTCCGCCAGCGAAGTCGAGGTCGATGCCTCCGTTGCTGACCAGTTGCCCGGCGTTGTGCTGGTCCAGCGTCCGGACCTGCCCGCTCACACGACCGACGGCTTCGATGTGGCCGTGGTCGCTGTTATCCACAAGGGACTGGGCGAGCAGCAGGTCGGCGCCGCCGAGGATGCGCCCGGCCTGGCTGTTGAGCAGCGTCGTACCGCGCAGGTTCAGGGCGTCCTTGGCGCTGATGACGCCGCCCTGGCGGTTGTCGAGGCTCGGCGCGACGACGTTCAGGGTGCTGTCGGTGACCAGCTTGCCGCCCTGGTTGTTCAGGGTGGTGCTGGTCAGGTTCATGGCACCGGCGCTGGAAAGCGTGCCGGTCCGGTTGTCGAGTTGGGCGGCGTTGAGGTTCAAGGCGCCGTCGCTGAGCAGTTGGCCGCCGGCCTGGTTGTCCAGTCGCTCCGCCAGGTTCAGGTTGAGGTCACGCTGGCTGCTCAACTTGCCGCCCTGGCTGTTGTCCAGGCTGCGGCCGGTGACGTTCACGCCGCCCTGCCCCACCAGGCTGCCCGCGCGGTTGACCAGGCTGTCACCCTGCCACTGCAGTTGGCCGTCGCTGGCGATACGGCCGGCGCTGTTGTCGACGCTGGCGGCACGCAGGTTCAGAGCGCCGCGACTGGAGATGTCGCCGCCCTGGTTGAGCAGCGTGTCGGCTTGCAGGTCGATACCCTGCATGGCACCGATCCAGCCACCCAGGTGGTTGTCGATCTGCTGGGCCGATACCTGCAGGTACGCTTCGCTGAGCAACTCGCCGCCGTTCTGGGTCAGGCTGCCGACCTGGGCGTTGAGATTGCCCTTGGCGGCGATCTGCCCGCCCGCCGCGTTGGCGACGGTGCGCGCTTGCAGCTGCAGGGCGCCGTCGCTCTGGATCGCCCCGGCGTTGTTCAGGCCGTCGAGCGTGAGCTGCGCACCCTGGCCCGCGCTGACCAGCCCCTGGTCGCGGTTGTCCAGGCTGCCGCCGGTGAGGTTCAGGTGGGTTGCACTGACGACGCTGCCGGCGCGATTGTCGAGCTGGCCTGCATTCAGGCTCAGCGCGCCCTGGCTGGAGACCCGGCCCCCCGCCCGGTTGCTCATCTGCCCGGCGTTCAGGCGTTGATCGCCGGTACTAACGAGGGTGCCGTTCTGGCTGTTGTCCAGCGTGCCGCTGACGTCCGCCACCAGGGCGCCACGGCTACTGAGCGTGCCGCCCTGGTTATTGAGGCTGCCCAGTTGCAGGCTCAGGGCCTGTTCGGCGCTGAACAGGCCGAAGCGGTTGTCCAGCGGGCCACCGCGCACCTGGATGAACTGCGCGCCGACCTGGCCATTGACGTTGCTCAGTTGTTGGGTGGAAAGGCTCAGGGCGTTACCGGCCAGCACGCGGCCCTGGTTGTTCAGGGTGGTGGCGTTGAGCGTGGTGTTGGCGCCGCGCAGGCTACCTCCCTGGTTGTCGAGGGTGCCGCTGGCATTGATATCGAGGCTGCGGCTGGCAACCACGCTGCCGCTGTTGCGCACGCTCTGCGCGTTGATCGCCACGTCGCCCTGGGCATTGCGGCTGTTGTCCGGATTGATACCGGCCTCGACGATGCCGCTGTTGCTGACCTGGACGCCCTGCAACTGCACGCGCGAACCCGCTGCGAGTTGGCCGCTGTTGCTCAATTGCCCGTTGGCCGCCAGTTCGACGTTGCCCGCCGCATAGGCCGGGCCGCTAACGGCGACATCCTGCGCCTTGGCCCGCAGGCTACCGGCCGCGCTGGTCTGCGCCAGGCTCAGCTGGCCGTTGGCGTCGATCTGGATATCGCCGGCACTGGCCGCCATGTTGCCGGCCAGCTTAACGCCCACGCCCTGCTCGGTGCCCACCAGGCGGATGGCGCCCGCGTACATGCCGCCCAGGGCCGAGCTGTCGATGGCCAGTTGCGGCTTGGCGCTGCCGTTGTCGGGCTTGGCGGTGGCGGCCAGAGTCTCGGCATCTACCTGGTTACGGCCGGTCGCCACGGTGAGCTGGTTGGCGTACAGGTCGGCGTTGAGCTTGGCGCTGCGGGTGATCAGCTCGAAGCGGTCGATGTTGCCGGCATTGAGCCCGGCCCCCTCGATGGCGATGTCGCCGCCGTCGACGTCATAGCCTTGCAGGCGCTCCCCGTTGAGGATCGGTTTGCCGGTGGTGAGGGTGGCGCGCGGGGTATTGATGAAGCCACAGCCGTTGCAGGTGATGCCGTTGGGGTTGGCAACTATGACGTGGGCGCCCTGTCCCGCCACTTCGGTGTAACCCTGCAGCTGCGAGCGATTGGTCCCGGTGACTTCGTTGAGGATCTTCTGCGCAGCCTGCCCCTGGAGATTGGGGTTGCCGATGATGATGCCGCCCAGTTGGGTACCCTGGGTCTTGCCGGTGGCGTTGTTGAGGATCAGGCCGTTCTGGCCGACGTTGTAGTCGGTGAACTTGTTGTGGGAGAGGCCCGCGCCGTTAGGCGTGGCGATGTTGACGATGGGCACGCCATTGCCCGCCACGCCGAGGTGCGTGTTGCCGCCCGCCGCCGCATCCACCGCCAGCTCGGCCGCCGCCGCGACGATCGGGTTGAGGATCAGGATGCCGGCCAGAACACTGGCGATGGCTTGATACAGCGGATGGCGTACGTCCATGTGGGAATCTCCCAGGTACTAGCTAAAGAGCGAATCGGTTCAGAAGAAGAGGTCGACGCGGAAATACACCGGGTGCTCACGGCGCTCGACGATGTCGGGGCGCTCCAGCGAGCGCGCCAGGGTCACGGAGGCGGCGGCGTACTGGCCGCGCGCGCTGAATTCCACGCCGTGGCCACTCATGCGCCCGGAGAGCTCCGGGTTGTAGCGGCCATGTTCGATGGCACCGAAGTCGTAGGCGTAGGCCACGCCGTACTCCTGCAGCCAGGGCAGCAGCGGTTCCCAGGTCACGGCGCGGCGCCAGCGCAACTGGTTGCGCCAGTAGTAGCCGGAGTCGCCGGAAAGGGTCTGGTCCTTGAAGCCGCGAATCGAGGTGAGGCCGCCCAGGCTGATGCGCTGCGAGCTGTAGAGCACGTCTTCGCTGTGCTGGCCGGTGGCGAGGCTTTCGAAGCTGAAGGCTTCGTCCCACAGTTTGAAGGGCTGCAGGTAGCTCAGGGTGAGGCTGTATTTGTTGTAGCGAGCCTTGGGCGTGCCGGCCGGTGCGTCGTGGTCGTCATCCTGCGCGCCGAAGGCACCGATGCCGCGCTGCCAGCCTGCGTCGAGGTTGGCGAAGGCGCTGCCAATGCGCCGGCCATGGTTGAGGCCCAGGCGGAATTCACTGAGGTGGGTACTGGAGACGTCCAGCAGGGTGTCATCGATGTAGTTGCGAGTGCGCTGGTGGCTGAGGCCGAAGTTGAGCGCAGTCTTGCTCACGTCGTCGCGATGAATGACCCGCTCGGCACCCAGTTGGTGGGTTTCGTTGTCGCCGTCGTACTTGAAGGCGAAGCCGGCATCCTCGTTGCGGGTGCGGTAGTAGTTGCGACTGTAGCTGTAGTTGAAGGTCCACCAGCCGTAGGGAACGCTGTACCACAGGCTCTGGTTGTCGGAGTGCTTCCAGTGGTCGCTGACCACGTCCTCGCCATAACGCAGGCCGAACTGGTCGGCCAGGCCCAGCGGGCTGTCCCAATCCAGGCCGACGCCGGCTTGCTGTTCGCCTGACGTGGAATCGCCATTGTTGTCGCGGCTGGCCGATACACGCCAGGGTTTGCTGCGCTCGCCCTTGAGCTGCACACGGCTGCCGCCCACGTCCTTGCCCGGCACCAGTTCCATCTGTGCCTGGCGCGAGGGCAGGCGGTTGATCTGGTCCACCAGTTGTTCCAGGTCGCGCAGATTCAGCACATCCCCGGTGCGCCCGGGAAAGGTCATTGCCAGCTCGCGGGGGCTGGCCAGCACGGATTCGTCGAAGCCTTCGAAACGGCCCTCGACCACGATGATCTTCAGCTCGCCGCCGGAGAGATCCTGTTGCGGCAGGTAGGCGCGGGTGGTGACGAAACCGCGGCCCAGGTAGAGATCGGTGATGGCCTTGAGCAGTTCGTTGAGCTGGTTAACCCCCAGGCAACGATTGCGGTAGGGCGCGAGCAGGGCTTCGCGGGCGCGCTCGTCGAGGTGCTCGGCGCCTTCGAGGGTGATGGTGCGGATGGTGAAGCAACGCGTATCCGGTGCGGCGGGGATCGGCGCCTCGGAGGGTGCCTTGCCGGGGAGCTGCTGGAGTTCCTCCAGGCGCTGGCGCTGTTCGCGCAGGAGTTGTTCCTGGCGTTGGCGCTGAAGGTCGTTGTCACCCGGAGAGGGGAGTGGCGCAGCGAAAGCGGCCGAGGCAAAGCAGAACGCCAGAAGGGGCATCCAGCCACGGTGAAGAACATGCATCCTTTCGATCCCTGTCATCTGGCCAGCCGGCCAGCTCACCCAAAAAGGTCGATAGGATCATAAATGAAACATGATATCCACAGGCCATCATCCTTTCGGGATGTAAGCCATTTCCCATTCTGAGGAGTTGGCGCACAGAAGCAGCCTCCCGTGCGCCCAAACATCAGGGCCTGGGCACCAGCGCCGGCAACAACTGACGGGAGATCGCCTCGCGCACGGCGGGCAGCAGGGTGGCGTTGCCGACCAGCAGTTCCTCCACCAGGCGGCGCAGGGCCATGGAGCGTTCCGGGGTCAGGGCGCGCACGGCGTATTCGCAGGCCTGCTCGGCGGTGACATCCGGCGGCACGGCGAAGCCCAGTGCCTGCAGGCGTTCACGGAAATCGTCCTGGTCGATCAGGTCGGCGTGCATCATGGCAGTTCTCCTGGAGCGGCTTGGGTTTTCCCCGATTCTGGTAAGCCCGGCGAGGGGCGGCAAGCACTCGGCCGATGGAATGTCCTCAACGGGCACGCGCAGGTCGTTTTCGGCTAATCGAACCGGCAACCCGACAGGCAGACTGAAATCCATGCAGAACTCGCGCGCCTTGCCGGCCCGGGCTTTGAACACACTGAGAGCCCAATCCCGGCTCGCTTTGTCCCCTGTCACGCGTCGGGCGTCCCAGGGGATTTTTTTTGCCCTCACGTTTTCGCTAGACACCCGCGCGGCAGTGCTGCCAGAAACACTCCAGGCCCGGAGAGAGGAACTTGTCGCGCTGGCGCAGCATGTAGAAGCGCCGCCGCAAGGGTGGCAGGCTGCTGCGCAGTTCCACCAGCGCCCCGCAGGCCAGTTGCTCCTCGACTACCCAGCGCGACAGGCAACTGATTCCCAGCCCGGCGGCGACGCTGTGCTTGATCGCCTCGGAGCTGCCCAGGTCCCGGCTATCTTCCAGATAATGCAGATGGCGCAACAGCGCATGACCGACCTGCTCGCGTGTACCCGAGCCCGGTTCGCGCAACAACCAGCGGGCGCGCCGCAGCGCCTCGCGGGAGACCTGCGGCAGCGCGGCCAGCGGATGGTCCGGCGCCGCCACCACGATCAGGCTGTCTTCGAGCCAGGGCTCCACCAGCAGCCCCGGTTCGTGGCAGGGGCCTTCGATCAGGCCGATGTCCGCGGCGAAGGCCGCTACCTCGCCCACCGCTGAGCCGGTATTGCCGATGTTCGCGTTCACCCTGACGCCCGGCTGCACCTGCTCGAAGGACGCCAGCAGGCGCGGCAGCACGTAGTTGCCAATGGTGCTGCTGGCCGTCACCGTCAGGCTCGCCTGGGGCGAGTCCGAGGCCATGAATTGCTGTTCCAGTTGCGCCATGCCGTCCAGCAGGCGTTGCGCCTGGGGCAGGAAACGGCGCCCGACCTCGCTCAATTGCAGGCGCTTGCCGACACGGTCGAACAGGCGCGTGGACAGTTGGGATTCCAGTTCGTTAAGGGCCGCGCTGGTGGCCGATTGCGACAGCGAAATGGATTCCGCCGCCGCCGTGGTGCTGCCGGTACGGGCCACCGCGCAGAAGATCTGGAGCTGGCGAAAGCTGAGGGCCATGGGAGTATCTACCTGTTTTCCAGGTATTTAATACAGGAACTATTCGTTTAACAAATTAATACCCGGCTCTTACCGTGCACCTCGTGACCTCACCAGAGGAACAAAGGATGCACACCCTCCCTGTCATGAACGCTACCCGGCCACTGGCCCGGAAACTCTTGCCCGGCCTGTTCCTGGGCACCGCTCTGGCCAGCGCGTCGCTTCTCCTGGGATGTACGCATTGGCCGCATTACAACGGCATGTGCGTGCCGATCCGACTGATCCTGGCGTGAAGGAGCCGACCGCATGAGCGATTCCCAGCAGCGCGGCGGCCTCGATCGTCGCCATTTCCTCCAGGCTGCCCTGTTCGCAGGCGCGGGTCTGGCCACCCAGCCGCTTCAGGCACTGGCCGCGAACGTCGCCCGCCAGCCCTTCGCCAATGGCGACCGGGATCTGGTCAGCTACCCGCAGAAGCGCCCGCTGATGCTGATCACCACGCGCCCCCCGCACTTGGAAACGCCCTTCGAGGTGTTCAACGAGAGCCTGTTGACGCCTAACGATGCGTTCTTCGTGCGCTATCACCTGGCCAACCTGCCCACCCGCATCGACCCGGCCACCTATCGCCTGCGCGTGCATGGCCAGGTGCGCCAGGCGCTGGACCTCGACCTGGCGGCGCTGAAGGCCCTGGGCGAGCCCGTGGAGGTGATCGCGGTGAACCAGTGTTCCGGCAATAGCCGGGGCTATTTCGAGCCACGTGTCTTCGGCGCGCAGCTGGGCCATGGATCGATGGGCAATGCCCGCTGGGTCGGCCTGCCGCTACGCACCTTGCTGAACCACGCCGGCGTGCTGGATAGCGCCCGCCAGGTCACCTTCCGGGGCCTCGACCAACCGGTGTTGCCGGCCACGCCGAGCATGACCAAGGCCATCGATGTCGAGCACGCCCTCAGTGCCGAGCCGCTGATCGCCTGGAGCATGAACGGCGAGGACCTGCCCTTCCTCAATGGCTACCCGTTGCGCCTGGTGTTGCCGGGCTACTTCGGCACCTACTGGATCAAGCACCTGAGCGAGATCGAGGTCATCGACCATGAGTTCGACGGCTTCTTCATGCAGAAGGCCTACCGCGTCCCCGACAACGATTGCCAGTGCCTGCCCGCCGGCAGCGCGCTGGGCGCCAGCCGCCCCATCGGGCGCCTTCCGGTGCGCTCCTTCGTGACCAGCCTGCGCGAGGGGCAGACCCTGCAGCAGGGACAGAACCAGGCCCTGCGCGGGATCGCCTTCGACGGTGGTAGCGGCATCCGCAGCGTGGAGATCTCCGATGACGGCGGGCGCAACTGGCAACCCACGCAACTCGGCGAGGCCCTGGGCAACTACTCGTTCCGCGAATGGCGCACCGATTGGCGGCCGCGTCAGCGCGGGGTCATTCATTTGCTGGTGCGGGCCCATAACGCACGGGGCGAGACGCAACCTGCGGAGCCGACCTGGAACCCCGGAGGCTATGCCCGTCACTCGATCGAAGCACTGCCGCTGCACATCATCTAGAACAGGAACGCCCGCCATGCCTGCAATCAGATTCCTGCTCGCACTCGCCTGCTCCGGCCTGCTGGCGGCCGCTGTCCGGGCCGAGCCCATGAGCATCGAGTTGCCCAAGGAAACCGCGCGTCTGACGCCATCGGAACTGCCCGGCTACACCATCGCCAACCAGAAATGCACCATTTGCCATTCGGCGGACTACATCCAGTTGCAGCCTCCCGGCATGAACGAAAGCCAATGGCGCGGAGAAGTCGCGAAGATGCAGCACGCCTACGGTGCACCGGTCGACGATCGCCAGGCCGATGCGATCGCCGCTTACCTGGCCGATGCCTATTCCGGCAAGCCCCGCGCCCAGGCCGTCGCCACAGCACCGGCATCGGCGCCAGCCAGCCCGGCGAAGCAGGATGCCCGCAGCCTGCTCGACGCCAACGGCTGCCTGGGCTGCCACGCCCTCGACCGCACGGTGGTCGGGCCGGCCTACCAGGCGGTGGCCGAGCGCTACCGGGGCGATCCGCAGGCGCTACGGAGCGTGACCGAGCACATTCGCCAGGGCGGCTTCGGACGCTGGGGGCAGATTCCGATGCCACCCTTCCCCGCGCTGGACGACGTGCAAGTGAAAACGCTCGCCGAATTCATCCTCGGCCAGCCGACGCCCTAACTCCTGAGGAAGCCCCGCAGCGCCTGGTAGAGCGTCCGGTACAGGGCTTCCACCTCCTCCACGCCGCGAGCGCGCAAGGCGCCATGCACCAGGCCGACGCCGGGAAAGAACTCGACGTCGACATTGGCCTCGCGCAACGCCTCGCAGTATCGCTCGCCGTCGTCGCGCAGCGGGTCGAACTCGGCGACGGCTACGAATGCCGGCGGCAGGTCTCGGAAGTCGCGGGCCCGCAATGGCAGCGCCAGCGGATCGCGCCGGTCGCCGGCGTGGGGCAGGTAGGCCGCCAGGCAGGCGTCGAGGTCCGTCCGCGACAGCAGTGGCGCATCGGCACAGGCGTTCCGCGAGGGTGTCTGGGCATCGCCCAGCGCGGGGTAGACCAGCACTTGTCCACAGGGTAGCGGCTCGCCTGCCTCACGCAGGGCCAGGCACAGGGCGGCGGCAAGATTCCCACCGGCGCTATCGCCCATCACCAGCAACCGCGACGTATCGACCGGCTCACCCAGGCTGCCGTTGCGCAGGCGCCGCCAGACGGCGAGGCAGTCATCCAGCGCGGCGGGGTAGGGGTGCTCCGGCGCCAGCCGATAGTCCACCGCGACCACCAGCGCGCCCAGTTCGAGCGCCAACTCGGCGGTGATGAACTCATGGGAGCCCAGGCCACCCAGCATCCAGCCGCCGCCGTGCAGGTAGAGCACGGTGGGCCAGCCGGTAGCCGGTGGAAGATCGGTCGGGCGATACAGGCGTACGGTGGGCAGGCGGTCCAGGCACAGCTCGCTGATACGCAAGCCCGGCGGACGCGGCGGCGTGAAGGCAGCCGCCATGCGCTCGTAGGCCGCGCGCTGGGCAGTGATGGAGGGATCGCTTTCGGCGTAGGACTGGGTCCTCGCGACGAAAGCCTGCAGGGCATCGGACAGCGGATAGCGCCGCGCCATTGGCAATCAGCCCGGCAGGCCGATGGTGCGCCCGACATAGTCCGGGCGTGGCAGCGGGCGATGCGCCTCGGCCAGCGCCAGCACCCGTTCGAGCACCACGCCGTCGAAGGGCGCCGAGCGCGCGCCGCCGTCGAGGTTCACGTGCAGCAGCATCTGTTCGCTGGCGGCCAGGGCGAGGTCTTCGCCGGCGCGGTGCAGGCTGTGGAAGATATGCAGGCGCTTGCGGTCATGGGCGATCAACTGGGTGCGCACTTCCACCTTTTCACCTTCCTTCACTTCGTGCAGGTAGTTGAGGTGGACTTCGAGGGTGAACAGCGAGTTGTGGGTCGCCGCGCGGTTGTCCGCGTCCAGGCCCAGGTGATCCATCAGGGCATCGGTGGCGTAGCTGAACAGCAGCAGGTAGAAGGCGTCGCGCAGGTGGCCGTTGTAGTCGGTCCACTCGGCGAGGATGGGCGTTTCGTAGGTTTTCAGGGCGTGCATGGCATGACTTCCGTGAGGCCCTCACCCCAGCCCTCTCCCAGAGGGAGAGGGGGGCGGTTCGGAGCGGGTGATGAACCGGGAGGTTAGTCGGCGAAGGCGAAGCCGTGTTTGGCCTTGGTGTCCTTGATGGCGCCCAGCACCGCCAGCAGGCAGTCGTCACGGTAGCGTTCCAGCTCGGCGATGCTGCGCGAGCCCTGCTGTTCGGAGGTGCCTTCCACCACGCGGTCGATCAGGGTGTCGGTCAGCTCGGGGGCTGGCAGGTAGGTCCAGGGCAATTGCAGTGCCGGGCCGAACTGGGCCATGAAGTGGCGCATCCCGGCGTTGCCGCCGGCCAGGGTGTAGGTGAGGAAGGTGCCCATGAAGGACCAGCGCAGGCCGGCGCCGAAGCGGATCGCATCATCGATCTCGCCGGTGCTGGCGACGCCGTCATTGACCAGGTGCAGCGCCTCGCGCCAGAGCGCTTCGAGCAGGCGGTCGGCGATGAAGCCGGGGACTTCCTTGCGTACGTGCAGCGGGCGCATGCCGAGGGATTCGTAGACCTTGATGGCGGCCTGCACCGCTTCGGGCGCGGTCTTCTCGCCGCCCACCACTTCCACCAGCGGCAGCAGGTAGACCGGGTTGAACGGGTGGCCAACCACGCAACGCTCGGGGTGCGTGGCGTCGGCGTAGAACTCGCTGGGCAGCAGGCCGGAGGTGCTGGAGCCGATCAGCGCATTGGGGCGGGCCGCGGCGCTGATCTTCGCGTGCAGCTCACACTTGAGGTCGAGGCGTTCGGGGGCGCTTTCCTGGATGAAGTCGGCGTCGCGCACGCACTCTTCGATGGTAGGAACGAAGCGCAGGCGATCCTGCGAGGCACCGGGGGCCAGGCCCGCCTTTTCCAGCGCCGGCCAGGCATTGGCGATGCGTGCGCGCAGGGCGGCTTCGGCGCCGGGGGCCGGGTCCCAGGCGATGACGTCGAGGCCGTGGGCCAGGGCACGGGCGACCCAGCCGCTGCCGATGACGCCGCTGCCGAGGGCGGCGAAGGTTTTGATGTCAGTGATGAAGGACATGGAGGGCTCCGGAAAGTCGTCAGGCTCTTCGTAGGGCGCATAACGCGCAGCGTTATCCGCCGTGCTGGTATGGCGGCGGATAACCCGTTCCGGGTTATTCGCCCTACGGTGTTGAGGTTCGGGATCAGCGCGGCTTGAGGTTCATCTTCTTGCGCCCCTCGGCCGGGGTCAGGGCGCGGCCGCCGAGGCGTTCGATGATCTCGATGGCGCGTTCGACCAGTTGGCCGTTGCTGGCATGCACGCCGCGGTCGAGCCAGATGTTGTCCTCCAGGCCGACGCGCACGTTGCCGCCCAGCAGCATGGCCTGGGCGACCATGGGCATCTGCGAGCGGCCGATGCCGAAGCCGGCCCAGGTCAGGCCGTCCGGGATGTTGTCGGCCATGGCCTTCATGGTGGTGGTGTCGGCCGGCGCGCCCCACGGGATGCCGAGGCAGATCTGGATCAATGGGTCTTCCAGCAGGCCTTCCTTGAGCATCTGCTTGGCGAACCAGAGGTGGCCGGTGTCGAAGATTTCCAGCTCGGCCTTCACGCCCAGCTCGGTGATGCGCTTGGCGCCGGCGCGCAGCTGGGCCGGGGTGGAGACGTAGATGAAGTCGCCGTCGCCGAAGTTCAGGGTGCCGCAGTCCAGGGTGCAGATTTCCGGCAGCAGTTCCTCGACATGGGCCAGGCGTTCGATCGGACCAACCAGGTCGGTGCCGGCGCCGAACTCCAGCGGCCGCTCGCCCTTGCCGATCTCCAGGTCCCCGCCCATGCCGGCGGTGAGGTTGATGATGACGTCGGTGTCGCTCTCGCGGATGCGCTCCACCACTTCGCGATAGAGGTTCACATCACGGCTGGGCTTGCCGGTCTGCGGGTCACGCACGTGGCAGTGGGCGACGGTGGCGCCGGCCTTGGCAGCCTCGATGGCGGCGGCGGCGATTTCCTTGGGGGTGACGGGGATGGCCGGGTGCTTGCCGACGGTGTCGCCGGCGCCGGTCACCGCGCAGGTAACGATGACTTCGTAGTTCACGGTGGAACTCCTTCTTGTGGGCGAGCGGACCCCCTGCGCGGCGGTGCGCAGGGAGTCCTGTAGGGGGAGTTACTTGAGCGAGACCTGGACGGCGCCGAGGCCATCCTTGCCATCGAAGGTGGTGACGCCGGCGAGCCACTTCTGCAGCGACTCGGGGTGCGCCTTGAGCCAGGCCTTGGCGGCATCCACCGGCTGGGTGCGGTCGAGGATCGGCTCCATCACCTGACTGACCTGTTCGCTGGTGAAGTTCAGGTTGTGCAGCAGCTTGGCGACGTTGGTGCACTGCTGCTGGTAGCCGCCGGCGGTCATGATGGAGACGGTGGCGGCGCCTTCGTTGGGACCGAAAGCGTCGTCGCTGCCGGTGAGGTATTTCATGTCGATCTGCAGGTTCATCGGGTGCGGTTTCCAGCCGAAGAACACCACCCACTGCTGGCGCTTAATGGCACGCTTGACCGCGGTGAGCATGCCGGCCTCGCTGGACTCGACGATCTGGAAGCCCTTCAGGCCAAACTTGTCGTCGGCGATCATCTTCGCGGTGATGCGGTTGGACCCGCTGCCCGGCTCGATCAGGTAGATCTTGTTGTCGAGCTTGTCCCTGAACTTGGCGATGTCGGCGAAGGTCTTCAGGCCGCCGTCGTAGACGTAGGTCGGCACGGCGTAGGTGGACTGCGCATCGGCCAGGGTCGCCGGGGTGATGACTTCGATCTGCTGCTTGTCGAGGTAAGGCTTGGCTACCGGTTGCATGGTCGGCTGCCAGTAGCCGAGGAAGAGGTCGAGCTGCTTGTCGGCCATGCCGGCGAGGATGATCTGCTGCGAGGCGCTGGTCTGCTTGACCTTGTAGCCCAGGCCGTCGAGCACGGCTTCGGCGATTGCACTGCTGGCCACCACGTCGGTCCAGTTCACCGACCCCATGCGCACGTTCTGGCATTGCGCGGGCTCGGCGGCCCAGGTGGTGTTGGCGGCGACTAACAGCGCGGCGCAGCCGACCGCTTTGATCGTTGACTTCATGACATCTCCCACAAGGCCTTTGCGGCGTTGGTTATCGTTGTTGTTTGTCATGCGGTCCCTCACGGCGGGACTGGTGTTCACGTTACGCAGCCGAAGACCCCGCGAATCGCACTGGGGCGACCAGCTCTTGCACAGCAGCGACCACCCCGATTGCCAGCGCCGGCGAATTGCACTATGCCAGTCGAATGCCTCCCGGCCGCCGCCTTGAATCGCACGGTACCCACCATGTCCCAAGACTTCTGGTTCCTGCTGTTGCCCGGCTTTTCCGTGATGGGTTTCGTCTCCGCCGTGGAGCCACTGCGCGTGGCCAACCGCTTCCGCGGCGAGCTCTACCGCTGGCACCTGATGAGCCTGGACGGCGGGCCGGTGCTGGCCAGCAACGGCATGTCGATGAATGCCGACAGCGGCCTGGAAGCCCTCAAGAAAGGCGACACGTTGCTGGTGGTGGCAGGCTTCGAGCCGCTGCGCGCCTGTACCCCGGCGCTGCTGCACTGGCTGAAACGGCTCGACCGCGACGGCGTGACCCTGGGCGGTATCGACACCGGCAGCTTCGTGCTGGCCGAGGCGGGGCTGCTGACGCGCCACCGCTGCACGGTGCACTGGGAAGCACTGGAGGCCTTCCAGGAAACTTATCCACAGGTGCAGGCGACCCAGGAGCTGTTCGAGATCGATGGCCCGCGCATCACCTCCGCCGGCGGCACGGCGTCCATCGACCTGATGCTCGACCTGATCGCCCAGGACCACGGCGCGGAGCTGGCGGTGCAGGTTTCCGAACAGTTCGTGGTCAGCCGTATCCGCACCCGCCAGGATCACCAGCGCCTGCAGGTGGCCAGCCGCTATGGGGTGAGCAACCGCAAGCTGGTGCAGGTGATCGGCGAGATGGAGCGGCACACCGAGCCGCCGCTTTCCACGCTGGAGCTGGCCGAGCACATTCGGGTCACCCGGCGCCAGCTGGAGCGGCTGTTCCGCCTGCACCTGAACGACACGCCCTCGAACTTCTACCTCGGCCTGCGCCTGGACAAGGCGCGCCAGCTATTGCGCCAGACCGACATGAGCGTGCTGGAGGTCGGCGTGGCCTGCGGGTTCGAGTCGCCCTCCTACCTGTCGCGCAGCTACCGGGCGAAGTTCGGGGTGTG
The DNA here is from genome assembly GCF_047902425.1 of Pseudomonas macauensis. NCBI lineage: Bacteria > Pseudomonadati > Pseudomonadota > Gammaproteobacteria > Pseudomonadales > Pseudomonadaceae > Pseudomonas > Pseudomonas macauensis. Next base: position 6,028,644 of record NZ_CP138377.1, read on the forward strand.
CCCGAGCCAGGACCGGGTGGGATTGCGCAAGGTCGTCGCCAAGGCCGTTATTCCGCAGGCATGAGTACCTTGCAGAAGCGATTGGCAATATCTGTGGGATCACCGTCATTTACCCCATCCGGGGCCGAGCGGAGTATGGACACCAGGTTCCCCCTCACTGCCTTGGAGACCACCATGAGCGAAGCCCGTCCCCCTCTCCCGCCCTTCACCCGTGAAACCGCGATCCAGAAAGTCCGCCTCGCCGAAGACGGCTGGAACAGCCGCGATCCCCAGCGCGTCTCGCTGGCCTACAGCGTGGACAGCCGCTGGCGCAACCGCGCGACCTTCGTCCAGGGCCGCGAGCAGATCGTCACCTTCCTCACCGCCAAGTGGGTGCGCGAGCAGGAATACCGGTTGATCAAGGAACTCTGGGCCTTCACCGACAACCGCATCGCCGTGCGCTTCGCCTACGAATGGCATGACGACTCGGGCAACTGGTTCCGTTCCTACGGCAACGAGAACTGGGCATTCGACGAGAACGGCCTGATGTTCGAGCGCCACGCCAGCATCAACGACCTGCCGATTCGCGAGGACGAGCGCCTGTTCCGCTGGCCGCAGGGGCGTCGGCCGGACGATCACCCGTCGCTCAGCGACCTGGGGCTGTAACGGCCGGAACGGGAACGACAGGGGACTCGTACAGCGTCTATTCCGGCGGCAAGCTGTTCGCCCGCCCGTGAATTTGAGCGAGCATGGCGCAACATGAAACGCAGGTCCGCGCAGATCGCCGGCGCTGCACTATCGTTGAGCGCAGGTTTCTCAAGGAAGGTTTCCACCATGCTTCTACGCCCGCTCCTGTCGTCGCTCGCCCTGGCCATTGGCCTGGCGCACGGCCTTCCCGTCGCACTGGCGGCCGACGCCCCGTCACCCGCCGCGCAGTCGAGCGCCGCCACCGAGCTGAAGTGGCCGCGCGACTTCGCCCTGGGCGAGCAGCACGTGCAGATCTTCCAGCCCCAGGTGGAAGCCTGGGACGGCACCCGCATGAGCGGCCGCGCGGCGATCGCCCTGGGCACCGCCAATGCCGCGCCCACCTATGGCGTGGCGCTGTTCTCCGCCGCCGCCGCCATCGACAAGGCCAGCGGCCTGGTGCAGCTCAGCGATATCCGCATCGACAAGGTGGAAGTCCCCACCGAGCCGGACAGCGCCGGCAAGGTCCGCGACGCCCTGGTGGCGCACCTGCCCAAGGACGGCCTGACCGTCTCCCTCGACGAACTGCAGGCCAGCTACGCGGTGAACCAGCAGTTGGACAAGCTGCGTCACGTCGAGGTGAAGAACGACGCGCCGCAGATCGTCTTCGCTGACACCCCGACCGTGCTGGTGATGATCGACGGCCAGCCGAACTGGCAGTCGCTGCCGGGCAGCGACTTCGAGCGCGTGATCAACAGCCGCGTGCTGATCCTGCGCGACGCCCAGGGCAACAACTATCTGCACGCGGCGGGCAGCTGGTACACCTCCCAGTCGCTGGATGGCAATTGGCTGGTGCTGAGCCAACCGCCCAAGGCGCTGCTCGGCGCCGAGCAGATCGCCAGCAAGAACGGCCCGGTGGACGCGCTGCTGCCCAAGAACGGCAAGCAACCGGCGAAGGCGCCGGCGGTGCTGGTCGTCACCCGGCCCACCGAGCTGATCGTCAGCGACGGCACCGCGCAGATGGCGCCGGTGGATGGCGTCAGTCTGCTGACTCTGCAGAACGCCGACCACGCGGTGTTCGTCGATCCCACCCACAACACCTGGTATGTGCTGGTCTCCGGTCGCTGGTTCAGCGGCCCCGGAGAAAAGGGCCCGTGGCAGTACGTCCAGGGCAAGGACCTGCCCGCTGACTTCGCGAAGATCTCGCCCAAGGACCCGAAGGCCAACGTGCTGGTCTCGGTACCCGGCACGCCGCAGGCCAAGGAAGCGGCCATCGCCGCGAGCATCCCGCAAACCGCCACCGTCTCGCGCAGCAAGACGACGCTGACGGTGAACTACGATGGCGCGCCGAACTTCCAGCCGATCGCCGGCACCAGCCTGAGCTATGCGGTGAACACCCCGACACCGGTGATCGAGGTGGCGCCCAACCAGTTCTACGCGGTGAACAACGGCATCTGGTTCGTCGCCCCCAGCGCCACCGGCGCCTGGCAGGTGGCGACCGAAGTGCCGGCGGTGATCTATGGCATTCCGCCCAGCTCGCCGGTGTACTACGTGACCTACGTGCACATCTATTCGGTCACCCCGCAGACCGTGGTGGTGGGCTACACACCCGGCTACCTGGGCGTGGTGGTGAACAGCGACGGCACGGTGGTCTACGGCACCGGCTACACCTACCCGGCGTACGTCAGCAGCACCGTGTACTACGGCTACCCGCCGACCTACGGCTACGGCGCAGGCTTCGCCGTGGGCGCGCTGACCGGGTTCGCCTTCGGCTTCGCCGCCGGCGCCTGGTGGGGCGCGCCCGAGCCCTACTGGGGCCCGTACTGGGGGCCCTACCCGGCGGGCGGCTGGAGCTACACCAACATCAACCAGGCGAACTTCTATGGCCGCTGGGGCCAGGGCTCCGTCACCCATGCCTACGGCTACAACGGCTGGACCGGCACCCAATGGCAAGGCAGCTCGGCGGTCGGCTACAACCCGCGTACCGGCACCCGCTTCGCCGGCAGCCAGGGCTCGGCCTTCAACCCCTATACCGACCAGGGCGCCGCCGGACGCCGGGGCGCCTACGCTAATGCCTCCACCGGCATCTCCGGCGCGGGCCGCAGCGGCGTCGCCTACGACCGTGATTCGGGCGATTTCGAGGCGGGCCAGCAAGGGATCAAGCACAACGCCCAGACCGGCCGGACCACCATCGCCGAACGCGGCATCTCCGGGGATGTGGACGACGGCCGCGGCAGCTACGACCGCCAGAACCAGGGCATCAGCTACAACCGCCGGACCGGCAACGCCGTGGCCTGGAAGAACGGCGACGTCTACGCCGGCCACGATGGCAACGTCTATCAGCACACCCAGGACGGCGGCTGGCAGCAACACACCGACAATGGCTGGCAGCCCGTGCAACCCAGCCAGAGCACCGTACGCAACCAGCTCGACCAGCAATGGCAGTCGCGCCAGCTGGGCCAGCAGCGCTTCGGCCAGACCCAGCGCCAGTGGGGCGGAGGCGGATTCGGCGGCGCCCATTTCGGTGGCGGGCACTTTGGCGGGTTCCGCCGCTGACGCTGTGGACAAGGTTTTCCACACCCTGAAAGACTGTGGAAAACCGGGCGGGCAAGGCTGAGAAACTTATCCACATGCCTTGCCCTCCCCCTCGCCAGCTCGGCAAGATGCCTGCTTCCAGCCATCTTGCGGGGTCACCGTGACCGCTCTGTTCCAGGCCCTCTGGCCGTTGTTCGCGCTGATCGTCGGCGGCTACGTGCTGCGTCGCAAGGGATTCCCCGGCGAAGCGTTCTGGCCCGCCGCCGAGCGGCTCAACTACTTCCTCCTGTTCCCCGCTCTGCTGGCCAGCAGCCTGGCCAACGCGCCGCTGAACGATCCCGGCCTGGCCCGTCAGGCGCTGGCGGTGATCCTCGGCCTGGGCATCGCCTGGTTCGCCCTGCTGATCGTCAAGCGCCTGCGCGGCTGGAGCGCGGCGCGCTTCGGCGCCATTGCCCAGGGCGTGCTGCGTTTCAACACCTACCTGGGGCTGGCTGCCGTCGGCAGCCTGTATGGCAAACCGGGGCTGACCCTGGCCGCGCTGATGCTGGCGCTGATGGTGCCGACGGTGAACGTGATGTCGGTGTGGGCGCTGACCGCCGAGCGCGGCATCAGCCTGCGAGGGCTGTTGCTGCCGATCGTGAAGAACCCGCTGATCCTCGCCTGCCTGGTCGGCGCGCTGCTCAACCTGAGCGGCATCGGCCTGCCGGGCGGTAGCGACCGGCTGCTCAACCTGCTGGCGGTGGCGAGCCTGCCGCTGGGCCTGTTGTGCGTGGGCGCGGCGTTGCAGCCGCAGGAGCTGCGCGCGGAAGTCGCGGCGCTGGGCTGGAACTGCGCGATCCGCCTGCTGGCAATGCCATTGCTGGCCTTCGCCATCGCCCGCCTGCTGGCCCTGCCGGCGCTGGAAAGCGCGCTGCTGGTGCTGTTCTTCGCCCTGCCCACCGCGCCGACGGCTTATGTGCTCACTCGCCAGCTGGGCGGCGAGAGCCATCTGATGGCCGGGATCATTACCCTGCAGACGCTGCTGGCCGGCGCCAGCCTGCTGGTGGTGATGGGGGCGATTCAGGCGCTCGGCTGACCCGCTCCTGCAAAGGCCGGAAACTTATCCACATGGCACACCGCTTCCGTAGGAGCGGATCTTATCCGCGATCCGGCCGGCAGGCCGGTGCAAGGCCAAGGCTTCGCGGACAAGGTCCGCTCCTACAATGAACTCCGCCGTTCAACCTGCGACTTACCCACAGGGTCTGGCTTCGGTTCGCGAGCAAGCTCGCTCCAACAAGAACCGCTCCGATCAACGGCGCCCTCCCGCGAAAGCCTGCTGAAAGCTTGACCTCCTAGCATCGCCGCCCTCGGCCCTCCCGGCCGCACAAAAACAACAATCGGTGATCGCCATGTTCCATGCCCTGTCCTCCCCCGCTCCGTCCACGCCGCGCCCGTTCCCCCACAGCCACCGCTGATCCCGCGCCGACACGGAGTTATCCCCATGCTGACTTTCCTCGCCTTCGCCATGGTGGCGACCTTCATGTTCCTGATCATGACCAAGCGGCTGTCGGCGCTGATCGCGCTGATCCTGGTCCCGATCTCCTTCGCTGTGCTCGGCGGCTTCGCCGCGGGGCTCGGCCCGATGATGCTGGACGGCATCCGCACCCTGGCGCCGACGGGGGTGATGCTGATGTTCGCCATCCTCTACTTCGCCATCATGATCGACTCGGGCCTGTTCGACCCGGCGGTGCGCAAGATCCTCAAGCTGGTGAAAGGCGACCCGCTGAAGGTCTCGATGGGCACCGCCGCGCTGGCGATGATCGTCTCGCTCGATGGTGACGGCTCAACCACTTACATGATCTGCGTGGCCGCCGTGCTGCCCCTGTACAGCCGCCTGGGTATGAGCCCGCTGCTGATGGCCTGCCTGATCATGCTCTCCAGCGGCGTGCTGAACATGACGCCCTGGGGCGGTCCCACCGCCCGCGCGGCCAGTGCGCTGCACGTGGACCCGGCGGACATCTTCGTGCCGATGATCCCGGCCATGCTCGCCGGCATCGCGGCGATCTTCGGCCTCGCCTGGGTCTACGGCAAACGCGAGCGCGAGCGCCTGGGCGAGCTGCACCTGCCGACCGACCCTGAAGCACTGGCCGAGGTCAGCGTCTCGCAGTACCCCGAAGCGCGCCGGCCGAAGCTGCTGTGGTTCAACGGCGCACTCACGGTGGTGCTGATGGGCACCCTGATCGCCGGACTGCTGCCGATGCCGGTGCTGTTCATGATCGCCTTCGGTATCGCGATGATCGTGAACTATCCCTGCATCCTTGAGCAGAAGAAGCGTATCGGCGCCCACGCCGAGAACGTCCTGGCGGTGGTTTCGCTGATCTTCGCCGCCGGGGTCTTCACCGGGATCCTTTCCGGAACAGGCATGGTCGAAGCCATGTCGAAGAGCCTGCTGGCGGTGATCCCTCCGTCACTTGGGCCGTATCTGGCGACCATCACGGCGCTGGTGAGCATGCCGTTCACCTTCTTCATGTCGAATGACGCTTTCTACTACGGCGTGCTCCCGGTACTCTCCCAGGCCGCCGCGCAGTACGGCATCACCCCGGTGGAAATGGCCCGCGCCTCCATCGTCGGCCAGCCCGTACACCTGCTCAGCCCACTGGTGCCGTCGACGTACCTGCTGGTGGGCCTGGCCAAGGTGGACTTCGGCGACCATCAGCGCTTCACCCTGAAATGGGCCGTGCTGGTGTGCCTGGCGATCCTTGCCGCCGCCCTGCTGCTGGGCTTGTTCCCTCTGTTCAATCAATGAACAGTTCAATGACTGACTTCGAGTGACCGTAAATGGAATGGCTGACCAGCCCTGAAATCTGGATTGCGTTCTTCACCCTGACTGCCCTGGAGATCGTCCTGGGCATCGACAACATCATCATGATTTCCATCCTGGTCGGCCGCATGCCCAAGCACATGCAGCCACGCACGCGCTTCTTCGGGCTGGCGCTGGCGATGGTCACGCGCATCCTGCTGCTGTTGTCGATCACCTGGGTGATGCGCCTGACCGCCGACCTGTTCCAGGTGTTCGGCCAGGGCATTTCCGGGCGCGACCTGATCCTGTTCTTCGGCGGCCTGTTCCTCCTGTGGAAAAGCAGCTCCGAGATCTACCACGGCCTGGAAGGCGAGGACGAAACCGAAGGCGAGCCCAAGAGCATGATGGGCGGCTTCATCGGCACCATCATCCAGATCGCCATCATCGACATCGTGTTCTCGCTGGACTCGGTGATCACCGCGGTGGGCATGGTGTCCAACGTGCCGGTGATGATCGCCGCGATCGTCGTGGCCGTGCTGGTGATGATGCTGGCGGCCGGCGCCATCAGCGACTTCATCGACAAGCACCCGTCGCTGAAGATGCTGGCGCTGTCCTTCCTCATCGTGGTCGGCACCGTGCTGATCGCCGAGGCCTTCGAAGTCCACGTGCCGAAGGGTTACGTCTACTTCGCCATGGCCTTCTCGCTGGCGGTGGAAGCCCTGAACATCCGCATGCGCACCGCGCGCGGGAAGAAGGACCTGGAGCCGGTGAAGCTGCGCAAGGATATTCCCGGCCAGTGATCCCGCCGCGACAACCGGTCGCGACGGGAGATAATCGATGCCGGCTATGCTCCCGGTGCGGCAAGCACGCCGCACCGGGAGAGCGAGTTCATGGAAGAAGTTATCAACAAGGCATTGCTGGTTGGCGCAGCCCTGAGCGCCCTGGCGGCGCTTCTGCATGTGGCGATCATCTTCGGCGGCGCCCCGTGGTACCGCTTCTTCGGCGCCGGTGAAAGAATGGCGCGGGCGGCGGAAGCCGGCCATCTGCGCCCCACCCTGATTACCATCGGCATCGCTTCGATACTCGCGCTCTGGTCTCTCTACGCGTTGTCCGGCGCCGGACTCATCGCCCCGCTGCCCCTGCTGCGTAGCGGGCTCTGCCTGATCACCGGCATCTACCTGCTGCGGGGCCTGGCGATCCTGCCCCTGCTGACGGTCGCCCGCTCCCGTTCCACCCCGTTCCTGATCTGGAGCTCGCTGGTCTGCCTGGGTTTCGGCCTGGTCCACCTGCTTGGCCTGGCGCAACGCTGGAACAGCCTCTAGGCAGGGTTATCCACAGCCGCCTCAGCGTTGTACCTTGGGCACCGGCCAATTCAGCACGCCCTTGTCGTTGAAGCGCACCGTACCGAACAGCCCACCGGCCAGCTTGCCGTTGATCTCGTAGGGCATACCCTCGCGCGGCGGCCCGCCGGACAGGCCCCAGGCCTGACGGATGGCGGAAAACGCCGAAAAGCTCACCGGCACGCTGATCACCTTTTCGCCAAAGCGCGGCACCTGGCCGCTGGCGTCGCTCACCCCGCTGGCCAGCGGCTGGCCGTTCACCGCCAGGTCCAGGGCGATGCCGTTGTAGTCGATGGCGTCGTCGTTGGGGTTCTGCACCCGCAGCTTCACCATGAAACGCGCCTCCATGCCCTGCCCGGCAACGGGTTCCAGTCCGACCAGGTCGACCCGCAGCGGATCGCGCAGGCCGAACAGGCTACTGCAGGCGCCCAGCGCCAGCATCATTGCGATCAGGCCACCCCGCCGGGCGATCTCTCGAATACCTCGCATGCATACTCCTTGCTGGTGGATGGTTCGGCCGCCGACCCGGTGCCCGGCGCGCTGGTGTGCCCGGGGATTTTATCCACAGGACTGGCGGGCTGGCTGTTCCAGGTCAGGCCCGGCGCCGCGTTTCGCTGCAATATCCGCCCGCACGATGGCGCCGGATCAGCTTTACTCAAGCACAGGAACCCCAGCGAATCAGGCATTTGGCGAACCCTCAGGGAAAAACACGGGTCTACCCAAGACAATTGGATGACAACGCCTGAACGCTGCCGTGTCCTTATCGGCCTTCCGCGCTATCGGATTGCGGGCGAGGTCGTCAGGGGCTGTTGAGGTCAGCGGCCCCGGAAAGCGTGAGGGGGCCCGACATGCTCAAACTGCTCGATCTACTCTCCGCCGTCGCCCTGTTGGTGTGGGGCACCCATATCGTCCGCACCGGCATTCTCAGGGTTTACGGCACCCATCTGCGGCGTGTGCTGAGCAACAGCGTACAGAAGCGGCCGCTGGCCTTCGCCGCCGGTATCGGCGTGACGGCCCTGGTGCAAAGCAGCAACGCCACCGCGCTGCTGGCCACTTCCTTCGTCGCCACCGGCCTGATGGCGCTGGCGCCCGCCCTGGCCATCATGCTCGGCGCCGACGTCGGCACGGCACTGATGGCGCGGGTGCTGACGCTGGACCTGTCATGGCTCTCGCCACTGTTGATCTTCTTCGGGGTGATCCTCTTCCTCAGCCGCAAGCAGACCCGCGCCGGCCAGCTCGGCCGGGTGTTCATCGGCCTGGGGCTGATCATCCTGGCGCTGCAGCTGATCGTCGCCGCCGCCGAGCCGATGACCCAGGCCAAGGGCGTGAAGGTGCTGTTCTCCAGCCTGACCGGCGATGTGATGCTCGACGCCCTGACCGGCGCGCTGTTCGCCATGATTTCCTATTCCAGCCTGGCCGCCGTGCTGCTCGCCGCGACGCTGGCCACCTCCAAGGTGATCTCGCTGAAAGTGGCGCTGTGCCTGGTGGTCGGCGCCAACCTCGGCAGCGGCATCCTCGCCCTGATCAGCTCGGCCTCGCAGAATGCCGCCGGTCGGCGCGTGGCCCTGGGCAGCCTGTTATTCAAGTTCGCCGGCTGCCTGCTGGTGCTGCCCCTGGTCGGGCCGGTGGCGGTGTGGATGGACGATTGGCCGTTCCGCACCCAGGAACTGGTGATCGCCTTCCACGTGCTCTACAACGCCACCCGCTGCCTGGCGTGCCTGCCGCTCACCGAGCAGATGGCGCAGCTGTGCACGCGCCTGATGCCGGACCGGCAGTCCCCCGAAGACACCGTGCGCCCCCGCCACCTCGACCCGGCGGCGCTGGACACACCGAGCCTGGCGCTGGTCAACGCGGTGCGCGAGACCCTGCGCATGGGCGATATCGTCGAGCAAATGCTGAATCACCTGATGCAGGTTATCCACAGCGGCGATCCGCTGCTCGCCAAGCAAATCCGCAAGCAGGATGACGACGTCGACGCGCTCTACACCGCGATCAAGCTGTACCTGGCGCGCATGCCCCGCGAGGATCTGGGCGAGCGCGACAGCCGCCGCTGGGCGGAGATCATCGAACTGGCGATCAACCTGGAACAGGCCGGCGACATCATCGAGCACATGCTCGGCGCCGTGCAGGACAAGAAGACTTCGCGCAGCCGCTCGTTCTCCGACAACGGCCTGGAGGAGATCACCGTGCTGCACGGGCAATTGCTCAGCAACCTGCGCCTGTCCCTGTCGGTGTTCCTCAATGGCGACCAGGAAGGCGCCCGGCGCCTGCGCCGCGCCAAGCAGCGCTTCCGCCTGCAGGAGCGCCATTACGCCCACGCGCACGTCGACCGCCTGCGCCAGCAGGTGGTGCAGAGCATCGAGACCAGTTCGCTGCACCTGGACCTGATCAGCGACATGAAGCGCCTGAACTCGCTGTTCTGCGCCATCGCCTATGCTGTGCTGGACAACCCGGACGCCAGCGTCGGCGACGCCAGAGCAGCCGAGGACTTCGTCGAGCATGAGGTCGAGCAGGCGCAGCAACCCCCGGCACCCGGCTCGCGCGCGGCAAGTTGAATCGGACGACGGCCGGACCGTTTCGCGGGGCGCTCGGCAGCGCCGCGCGAAACCGCGCACAACACAGGTTACCCAGGGCCCAGGGTTAGGGCAGAATCCCCCGCCATGGACGAAAGCTCTCAAACACTCCGCACACCCTCGGTCAGCGCAAGCCTGACCCAGGCCGTGCTGTTGGCCGCGGCCCGCCTGGGCCTCGACCGCGATGCGCTGCTCACCGCAAGCGGCCTGCAGGAGGCTCAGCTCGGCGATCCCGACGCGCGCATCGACTTCCCACATCAGGAACGGCTCTGGGACGCGATCCAGACCCGTCTGCCCAACCCCGAGCCCGGTCTGGCCGTGGGCCGTGCGCTGTCGCCGGCCTCCTTCAGCGCCCTGGGTTATCTGTTGCAAAGCAGCACGACGCTGGGCGAAGCCCTGGAGTCGGCGCTGCGCTACCAGCGTCTGGTCGGAGAAGGCGGCCAGGTGACGATCGAGGTACAGCCCGAGAGCATCTGGGTCGCCTACCGTCCGCTCAATCCCGAGCAGTCCGCCACCCGTCCCCGCGCACTGGCCCTGTTGAGCTTCTGGGCGCGCCAGCTCAAGGCGCTGCTGCCAGGCCTGCAGCTCGCCGGCTGCCGCTTCATGCACCGCCAGCCGGAGCACCTCGACGACTATGCGAAGGCCTTTGCCTGCCCGCTGCACTTCGAGGCCCAGGACTATGCCCTGGGCTTGCCCAAGGCGATGGTTGGTGTCGCCCTGCCGCAGGCCAATGCGCCACTGCGCGACCTGCTGCGCCAGCATGCCGAAGGACTGCTGGCGCGCCTGCCCAGCGCCAGTGTCAGCGGCCGGGTAGTCGCGCTGCTCGGCGAACAGCTCACCCGCGGCGAACCCGGCCGCGCGGCCCTGGCCAACGTTCTGGGCCTGAGCGAGCGCACCCTGCAACGACGCCTGGCAGAGGAAGGCAGCAGTTATCAACAGCTGCTGGCCGACACCCGGCGGCAACTGGCGGAGCGCTATCTCAGCGAAGACAACCTGCCGGCCACCGATATCGCCGCGCTGCTCGGCTATTCCGAACCCAGCGTGTTCTTCCGCGCCTTCCGCCATTGGACGGGCCTGACACCGGGGGAATACCGTCAGCGCCGCCGCCACTCGGGCAGCTGAAGCCTGGCAACCCCGGAACCTTGTCGAAGCTGGCTTTCCACAGGTTTTTCTACAGGTTATCAACAGGCTGAGCTGTCAGCCGTTCATCCCGCGGGCCTCGAGGAACGCCAGGAACGCCTCCCGGCTGGAGTAGCGCGGCTGGTAGCCGAACTCCTCCTTGAGCCGCCGGTTGTCCAGCACCGGACGGTAACGCAGGAAGTCCACCTGTTCCGGGCCATAGGTCGACAGCCCCAGCGGCTTGAGCAGGCCCAGTCCGGCGCGCAGCAGCGGAGCCGGCCAGGCCCGGTAAGGCTTGCCGAGCAGTTCGGCGATCTCGCGCAGGGACAACGCACCGTCGCCCGCCAGGTTGTAGATACCCTCGCTGCCCTGCTCCAGCCCCTGGCGGATGACGTTCACCACATCCTGGTCCCAGACGAACACGAAACGGCTGGGATGGCCGGTGACGCCCAGGAGCTTGCGCTGGCCGAACAGTTCGATGAGCGGGTTATGCACACGTCGGCCGAGGATGGTGCCGGGCCTCAGGATGAGTTGCTTGAGCTGTGGATAACGCTGCCGCATGTCCTCCAGAAACCGCTCTATTTCCTGCTTGTGGCGGACATGAAGGAAACGCGGATGGATCCGCAATGGCTGGCTTTCGTCGATCAGTTCGGCATTGTCGGGGTGATAGCCATATGCAGCCCCGGAACTGGTGACGATCAGTTGCTGCACGCCGGCCTCGCAGGCGGCTTCGATCAGTGTCTTGGTGCCGCCGACCTCGATGGCGTAGAGCTGCGACTGGGTCATTTCGCGTGGGGGATTGATCACCGCGGCGAGGTGCACGATGGCCTCGGGGCGCCACTTTTCCATGCAGTGCCGCACCTTGGAAGGCACGCTGATGTCCAGCTGAAGCGGCTCGATGTTCGGGCGCAGCCCCTGCAGACTCAGGCAGCGAACATCGGCGGCGATCAGGGTCCAGTCAAGATGCTGCACCGCCAGGTCGCTGAGCAGGCTCTGGCCAAGGAACCCGGCCGCACCGGTAATCAGGACACGCATGAAGCCTCCGAATCTCTACATCCACGGCGAAGGCATGTCCGCCGTCGCCGGAGGGTGAATCCGCGTCGTGCCCCCACAGTGACGATAGAAGCCATGGGCGATGATGCAAGGCGCCGACCGTAGAGCGGACTACGGGTAGGTTCACGCCGGCCAATCCGCTATCCTCGTCGCTTTGCGTTCTGGCTCCCCCAGGCTTTGTGCTCATGCGCTGGTTGTTTTTCCCCCTGCTATCCCTGCTGCTTGCTGGCTGGTCGCATGCCGATCAGCGCCAGACGGTGGAGGCGTACCAGTTGGCAAACGGCATGGGCGTGCTGTTCAAGCCCACCCGCGAGAAGGGCCACGTCTCCATCCGGCTGATCGTCGGCGTCGGCTTCAGCGACTTCTCCTGCCAGGACCGCCAGTTGCCGCACCTGATGGAGCACCTGTTCTTCAGCGGCCTGGACGGCGGTGACGAAGCCGACCTGGAAGCCCGCATGCAGGCCCTGGGCGGCCAGTGGAACGCCTATACCAGTGAAGGCGATACCGCCTTCGTGGTCGAGTCGCCGGCCGCCACCCAGCGCCAGGTGCTCGACCTGCTGCTGGAAGCCATCACCCGTACCCAACTGGACGCGCAGAAGGTCGCCTCCGCCAAGCAGGTGCTGGTGCGCGAGGACGGCGGCCACTATTCGCACCTGCAGCGCTGGCTCGACCACCAGAACGTCAGCCGCGCCGGCCAGGAACAGCTCGCCGTGGAACTGGGGCTGGCCTGCACCGAGCGCGCACCGGTCGGGCACCTGAGCCAGGCCCAGCTGGACCAGTTGCGCAAGGACTGGTACGTGCCGAGCAACATGACGCTGATCATCGTCGGTGACCTCGATCCGCGCCTGCCGGTGTACCTGGGCCACAGCTATGGCGCGTTGGTCGATCACGACACGCCGGAACGTCGCGAGCTGCCGGTGATGAAAGGGACAGCCGAACGCCAGCGCACGCTGACCACCAGCCTGTTTGGCGAGAGCGCGGTGCTGCACTGGATATTCCCCGAGCCGGGCGATGCCGAAGGCGCCTCCCTGGACCTTCTGCAGGCATACCTGAACGACGTGCTCTATACCGAGCTACGGGTACGCCGCGAGCTGTCGTATGGCCCCTGGAGCGAACGCAGTGCCTGGGCCAACCAGGGATTCCTCAGCCTGAACGCCGACATCGAGCGTGACGATCAGGACGCCACGCTCAAGGCGTTGCACGAGGTGGTGGAGAAGATTCGCCACGACGGTCTGGACCCGGCGCGTTTCAGCCGCATCCAGCGCGTGGCACGGGCTCAGCTGGCCTGGAGTACGCCGGGTAACGCGACGCTGGCGGACTATTACTGGGGTGCGCTGGCGGACTTCGACGACGGTCACTTCCCCGACGAGGACAAGCGCCTGGCGAAGGTCAGCCTGCAACAGATGAACGAGCTGGCACAGCAGCTGTTCAAGGATGACGGCTACCTGCGCATCGAGAAGCCGCTGCTGGACGACGATGCGGTCTATCCGCTGGCCGCCGGGGCCGCGCTGCTGGTCGCGGTGCTGCTGGGCCTGGTGTTGTGGCGCCGGCGAGGCTGATGCCCCGCCGGAGCAGAGGCGTTACAGGGCCAGGCGGCGAATCACCTGGCAGGCGTCGTCCGGATCGGGTTGGGCGCGGAAGCCCAGCTCGCGGGCCATGTCGCGCATGTCGCGATCCATTGATGAGTCGATCGAATACATCTGGTGGAAGCCGTTGCGCTTGGCCACATCGATCAGGTGGCGCATCAATGCGAGGCCAAGGCCCAGTTGCTTGAAGTCGTCGGCAACGGTCACCGCGCATTCACACTGTTGGTTATCCACAGCCGCGTACCGGCTGATGCCGACTTCACGCAGTTCACCATCCACATGGGTCAAGGCAATGAAAGCCATGGTCGTCTGGTAGTCCACGTCCATCAGTTGATCGAGCAGCTTGTCGTCGATCTTCACTTCGCCGTGGAAGCGGAATTTGCGGGTCATGGGAGACAGGCGCTCGAGGAACAGGCGCTCGCGCTCACGGTCTTCCGAACGCAGCGGGCGGATCAGCACATGGCTGCCGTCGTCGAGGGTTTCTATCCAGTGATCGGTACCTACAGCCGCGAGGGCTGCAAGCTCCGCAGGGTTGCTGTGGGTCATCATGACGCGGTCTCCGCTGGCGAAGAGGGATTGGGATGACCCTATCCTTCTCCCTCCGCGCCCGGACGAGCCTGACTTGAATCAAGCCCGTCCGGATCAGCCGTGAGGCAGAACGCCGCAGCGGCGTCAGTTGCCGACGGCCGCCAGTGAGCCTTCCCGCACGCGGGCGCCCTTGCGGAACAGCACCAGGGTGGCGAGCAGGCCGAGCGTCGCCGCACCGCTGAGCCAGAGACCCGGCGCCGCCTGGTTGTCCAGGGTGTGGATAAGCCAGGTGCAGATGGCCGGGGTGAAGCCGCCGAAGGTGGCGGTGGCCAGGCTGTAGGCCAGGGAGAAACCGGTGGTGCGCACGTCCGCCGGCATCACCTCGGTGAGCGCCACCACCATGGCGCCGTTGTAGCTGCCGTAGAGGAAGGACAGCCACAGCTCCACCTCCAGCAGGCGCGAGAAACTCGGATTGGCCACCAGCCAGGACAGCATCGGATAAGCCGTGACCAGCGCCAGCACACTGGCCGCCAGCAGCAAGGGCTTGCGGCCGATGCGGTCGGACAGCGCGCCCATCACCGGCAGCCAGATGAAGTTGGACAGGCCTACGCACATGGTCACCAGCAGACTGTCGAAGTCCGACAGATGCAGCTCGTTCTTGCCGAAGGTCGGGGTGTAGGCGGTGATCAGGTAGAAAGACACGGTGGTCATCACCACCATGGCGGTGCCGGCCAGCACCAGGCCGAAGTTCTGGCCGATGGAGCGCAGTACTTCGGAGAGGCCCGGATGGTGCTTGCGCTTCTGGAACTCGGGGGTCTCCTCCAGGGAGCGGCGGATGATGAACAACGCCGGGACGATCAGGCAGCCAACGAAGAACGGCACGCGCCAGCCCCATTCGCCCATGTCCTGCGGGCTCAGCCAGTGGTTGAGCAGTACCCCGAGCAGGCCTGCGAACACCACGGCGACCTGCTGGCTGGCCGACTGCCAACTGACAAAGAAGCCGCGTTTGCCCGGCGTGGCGATTTCCGCCAGATACACCGAGACCCCGCCCAATTCGACGCCGGCGGAAAAGCCCTGCAGCAGGCGGCCCAGCAGCACTAGCAACGGCGCCGCGGCCCCCAGGGTTGCATAGCCGGGCACGAAGGCGATCAGCAGCGTACCCATGGCCATCAGGCCGAGGGTGATGATCAGGCCCTGGCGGCGGCCGTGACGATCGATGTAGGCGCCGAGGAAGATGGCGCCCAGCGGCCGCATCAGGAAGCCGGCACCAAAGGTCGCCAGCGAAAGCATCAGGGAGGCGAAGGGGTCGTCGCCGGGGAAGAAGGTCTTGGCGATGGCGGTGGCATAGAAGCCATACACCATGAAGTCGTACATCTCGAGAAAGTTGCCGCTTACTACACGGAAGACGGCTTTGGCTTTGGCATTGTTCGAGGCCATAAGGGCATCACTCAGGCTGACACACGGGGGATCTCCACAAAGGAAATCGACGGTCATCGTCCGGGCGCCAGGCAGGCAGCAATCCGATGACTTATTTGTAACCCTATGTGTATAACCAGCCAGAAGACAATCTAAAAATGGCTGAAAGGCCCGAATTTACTGGCCTTGAAAGCTTTGTGAAAGCTTCGCGACATCTCGTCGGAAATCTTCTGGATATCGCGCAATTGCTTGACAGGATTTCGAGAGAAAACTTTTAGCAGGTGGCCGACCACCGGTGTGGCCGGCCACCTCCAGTCAGTCGGTACCGTACTTGGGCGAGCGTGGACCGTACAGCAGCCCCCCGTTGCGTCCGGCGGACAACAGGCGGGCACCGGTGATGCCGGCTACCGGGTAGCTGGCGTCGTCCTGGGCGCTGGAGATGATCTGCTTCACCGCGGCGCTGATCAGCATGCCGACCAGGCCGCCGCTGTTCTGGCTGCCCTCCTCGCTGGAAGCGGTGGCGGTACCGGTCCAGAGGGTGGTTCCGGAACGCAGGTCGACCAGGCGGGCGCTCGCGGTGACGATGCTTGCGCTGCTCAGCACCATGTAGCTGGTGCCGTACTCGGTGACGGTGACGTAGAGCGCGGCATCGGCGCCGAAGATTTCGCGCAGCTTGCCGGCGGGCAACTGGTGGATGTCAGCGGGAGTGCTCACGCCGTTCTGGCGGAAGGTTTCATCCACAAGGGCCACCGGCAGCACGTAGTAACCCGCCTCGGCCAGCGGGTAGGTGATCTGCGAAAGCATGCCATAGGAAGCCTTCACGTCCGGCGACTCGTTGAGCGGCGGCAGCACCAGGATCGACTTCGGGCGGCTCTGCTTGAAGGCGGAGTAGTCCACGGTCTTCTGCGGTGCACAACCCGCGAGCAGGGCCAGGGCGAACAGACCGGCGAGAACCTTGATCGTATGCTTCATCTCACTTGCCTCCCCGGGCGTTCTTCATCAGGAAATCCATGTAGGTCGCCGACTCGGGGAACAGCGCCTTCTCCGTCTGGAACTGCTGCATCATCTGATCGTCCTTGCCCAGGCTGAGGTAGAGCAGGCCGAGCTGGGCGTGATAGCCCGGCGGAACGGCGCCGTTGTCAGCCTTGATCTTCTGCAGGTCGCGCTCCAGCGCCTCCAGCTGCGCCTCCTTCGACTCGCCGGTGAGGTATTCGTGGACCTGCGGCTGGTAGCTTTCCCACTGGTACAGCGGCTTTTGCGTCTGGCAGCCGGCCAGCAGCAGCGCCGCGAACAGGCCCAGGCCACGCAGCACACGCGATGTGCTCATCACTTCCGTCATCTTTGCATTGCTCCTTGCAGTTCAGGATTCAGTGTTTGCTGGGCGTCCAGGCTCCGCTTTCCACCGCGCTGACCAGGCGGTTGACCGCCTCGCGCATGGCCAGGTCGAGTACCTTGCCGTTGAGGGTGGAGTCGTAACTCGCGGTGCCACCGAAACCGATGATTTCGCGGTTGGAGAGCGCGTACTCGCCGGCGCCCTGGCTGGAATACACCACCTCGGAAGTCGAGATATCGACGATGTTCAGCGCGACCTTGGCGTACGCCACCTGGGTCTTTCCGCGGCCGAGGATGCCGAACAGCTGGCGATCGCCGACTTCCTTGCGGCCGAATTCAGTGACGTCACCCGTGACCACGTAATCGGCGCCCTTCAGGCGTTGGGCCTGGCCCTTGATGGCGGCTTCCTGCTGGATCTCGCTCATGTTGTCGCGGTCCAGCACGTTGAAGCGGTTGGTCTGCTGCAGGTGAGTGATGAGGATGGTCTTGGCCTGGCCGCCAAGGCGATCGACGCCATCGGAGAACACACCGCGCATGTAGCTGGAGCGGTTGTCGAACTTGCCGACGGCGATCGGCGCGCGCGGGCCGGAATAGGGACGGCTGACGCTTTCCACCTGTTCCACCGGCATGGCGCGGGAGCTTTCCGTGGCGCACCCGCCGGACAGCAGGGCGCCGGAAATCGCCAGGCCCAGCATGGATGCCTGAAGCAGTTTGTTCATGAGGGATTCCCCTGTTCGGTCAATTGGACGAATTGAATCCGTGCCAGAACCGGCGGGTATGACCAGGGAATCGATCAGGGGCGGTCCCCGCCTGGCGTCTCCGCGCAGCGGCGGGACGATTCGGGGAACGAACGATCACACAGGGGAAATGAAGACAGCCTGGCATCCTGTTGCCACGTGCACCGCATCCCTTCGGTCTTCCAGCGGCCCTGGTCGAAAACGCTGTGATACCAGAGTCACGCGGCGATGATACGGCAATGTGCCATCAATGACAAAAAGCAGGCGTCATATTTCCTGGCAGCATGGCTGCGTCCGGAAGTCGCATCAGGCGAAGAACCAGTAGCACACCCCAATGGACGCCAGCACCCCGGCGAGGTCCGCCGCCAGCGCGCAGCCCACGGCATGACGGGCACGCTGGATACCTACGGCGCCGAAGTAGACGGCCAGCACGTAGAAGGTGGTTTCGGTACTGCCCTGCACGGTGGCGGCCACCAGCGCGGGGAAGCTATCCACGCCGTGAGACTGCATGGTTTCCAGCAGCATGGCCCGTGCCGCGCTGCCGGAGAACGGCTTGACCAGCGCAGTGGGCAGCGCGTCGACGAAGCGGGTGTCCCACCCAAGGCCTTCGACTGCCCAACGGATGCCGTCCAGGGCCATTTCCAGCGCGCCGGACGCCCGCAGCACGCCGACTGCGCACAGCATCGCCACCAGGTAGGGCAGCAGGCTCTTGGCGACGTCGAAGCCTTCCTTCGCGCCTTCGACGAAGGCTTCGTACACCGGCACCTTCTTCAGCCAGCCGACGACGAGGAACAGCATGATGATGCCGAACAGGGTCACGTTGCCCAGCAATGAGGACAGCTGCGCCAGCGCGGTGGCGGACAGGCCGGCGAGCAAGGCCATGAAGGCGCCCAGCGCCAGCGCGCCCGGGATCAGGTAGGCCAACACCACCGGGTCCCACAGGCGCAGGCGCTGCATCAGCGACACGCTCAGCAGGCCTACCAGCGTGGAGGCGCTGGTGGCCAGGAGGATCGGCAGGAACACCAGGGTCGGGTCGGCGGCGCCCTGCTGGGCGCGGTACATGAAGATGGTCACTGGCAGCAGGGTCAGCGAGGATGCGTTGAGCACCAGGAAGAGGATCTGCGCATTGCTCGCGGTGGTGCTGCTCGGGTTCAGTTCCTGCAGCGCTTTCATGGCCTTCAAGCCGATGGGCGTGGCGGCGTTGTCCAGGCCCAGGCCGTTGGCGGCGAAGTTCAGGGTGATCAGGCCGATGGCCGGGTGGCCGGCGGGCACTTCCGGCATCAGGCGCCGGAACAGCGGGCCAAGCAGGACTGCCAGTTTCTCCACCAGGCCGGCCTTCTCGGCGATGCGCAGGAAGCCGAGCCAGAGGGTCAGGGTGCCGAACAGCAACACCATCACGTCCACCGACAGCTTGGCCATGGCGAACAGGCTTTCCACCATGGCGGCAAAGACGGTCGCCTCGCCTCCGAGCAGCCAGCGGGAAAGCGCGGTAACCGCCGCGACGATGAAAAAGCCCAGCCACAGGCCGTTGAGCATGGAGAGTCCCCCTTGGAATGGCCCGGATGATAGCGGCACGGGCACACCCGGCGCCAGAAATGACAAGGCCCCGGACAATGCCGGGGCCTTGGGAGTATCGGCGTACAACCACGAAGGGTTGTACGCCCTACGTAGGCCATCGCCTTCAACGGGTGGCGGCAGTTTCCTTGCCGTCCAGCAGTTGCTCCACGCGGCCGTTCTGCATGGCTTCCCAGTAACGGGCGCCCTTCTGTGCGTCGTACACACCTTCCCACTTGGAGATCACCAGCACGGCCAGGGCGTTGCCGATCACGTTCAGCGCGGTACGCGCCATATCCATGATGCGATCGACGCCGGCGATGAAGGCCAGGCCTTCCAGCGGAATGCCCACGCTGCCCAGGGTCGCCAGCAGCACCACGAAGGAAACGCCCGGCACGCCGGCGATGCCCTTGGAGGTGACCATCAGGGTCAGCACCAGCATCAGCTGCTGGCCGATGGACAGGTCGATGCCATAGAGCTGGGCGATGAAGATCGCCGCGATGCTCTGGTACAGGGTCGAGCCATCGAGGTTGAAGGAGTAGCCGGTAGGCACCACGAAGCTGCTCACCGCCTTGGGCGCGCCGTAGGCTTCCATCTTTTCGATGATGCGCGGCAGCACGGTCTCGGAGCTGGCGGTGGAGTACGCCAGGATCAGCTCATCCTTGAAGATGCGCATCAGCTTGATGATGGAGAAGCCGAACAGGCGCGCGGCCAGGCCCAGCACCATGAAGGCGAAGAAGGCGATGGCGAAGTACACCAGCACTACCAGCTTGGCCAGCGGCAGCAGCGAGGCAAAACCGAAGTTGGCCACGGTCACGGCGATCAGCGCGAACACGCCAATGGGGGCGTAGCGCATGATCATGTGGGTGACGCGGAACATCGCCTCGGCCACACCCTGGAACATCTTCACCAGCGGCTCGCGGGTCGGCGCCGGCAGCGAGGACAGGCCCAGGCCGAACATCACCGAGAAGAAGATGATCGGCAGCATCTCGCCGCGGGCCATGGCCGCGAAGATGTTGGACGGGATCAGGTTGAGGATGGTCTCGATGAACGCGTGGTGGTGTTCGACTTCCTTGGCGGTCTGCGCGTACTGGGAGATATCCACAGTGCCCAGGGTGCTCATGTCGATGCCGGCGCCCGGCTGGAACACATTCGCCAGCAGCAGGCCGACCACGATGGCGACCGTGGTGATGATTTCGAAGTAGATGATGGTCTTCAGGCCGATCCGACCGAGTTTCTTCGCATCCCCCATGCCGGCAATGCCGACGATGAGCGAGGAGATCACGATTGGTACGACGATCATCTTGATCAGGCGGATGAAGATGTCGCCCGCCGGCTGGAGGATGTTGCTGATCCACCAGGCCTTGTCCGCGCTGAAGTGGTTGAGCGCGGCGCCCAGTGCAATTCCGAGTACCAGGCCGATGAGGATCTGCCAGGCGAGGCTGAGCTTGGCTTTGCCCATAGTGAGTCACCCTTGATTCTTGTGGAAGTCGGGGTTCCGCTTGGCCATCGGGGTGCCGACGGCAAGCGAAAAAGGGGCGCATGATTCCTATGCCCCACGCCCTCGTCTAATGCCGGAGGCGCCTACCCTATGCACAATCGGCATAGGAAAAAGCACTTGAAACCTTGGTTCCAGGTCTTTCGGCCCTTGATTTATTGCATGAACCAGGTTCCTCAACGCCTGTCACGCAGCGGTCTGCAAAGCCGGCTAGGCTTGTTTGCATTCATGCCGTCAATGGCGCGAGTTGAACGGATGAGCCGTCCGGAATCGAGACACCCGGTGTTCCAGTTACCGGATGTACGGTCACATCGAAGGACCGTCACGGAAGGCCATGGCCAAGGAATGAGGCCATTGGACCGCAGGGCTGGCAGGATCGCGGGCGCTGTGGATAAGTCGCCGGAATCCGCTCTTCGTTGCTGCGGTGCTGGTTTATAGAGCTGAATCAGCCGACGGGAATCGGCGAGGCATTGTAGGACGCTTCCCGGTCACATCGGATTGATCGGTATCAGTAAGTTCGTGCTGGTTCGAAGCGGAGCGCGGCTACTCTTCGCCGCCGCAAGCATGCCAGCCAAGTCTGTGAACGACGCGGTGAACCTTCAGATACAGGACTCTCTATGACGCGACTCTCGGTAGTACCCACCCTGCTGTTGGCCGGCGCCCTGGCACTGGCCGGTTGTTCCAGCCAGAAGCCGGATGCCTCGCAGTATTCCGGCTTCCTCGACGACTACTCCCAGCTCAAACCCGCGACCTCGCCCAGCGGACAACCAGTGCTGCGCTGGGTGGACCCGAATCTGAAACTGAGCAACTACAGCTCGGTGCTGGTGGAGCGGCCGGTGTACTTCCCGCAGCCCAAGCCGACTGAGAACGTCGACCAGACGACCCTGAACGCCATTCCCGACTACCTGAAGCAGCAGATCGAGCGGCAGCTGAGCAGCCGTTACCGAGTGGTGCAGCAGGCCGACCGCGACACCCTGGTGCTGAAGACCGCGATCACCGGCGTGAACGTTTCCACCGAAGGGCTGCACGCCTACGAAGTGATCCCGATCGCCCTGGTGGTCGCGGCCACCACCACCGCCATCGGCACGCGGGACCAGGCAACCGAGGTCTATGTGGAGATGGAAGCGCTGGACGGCGCCACCAGCAAGCCGGTGGCCAAGGTGGTGCGCAAAGGCGCTGGCGAGGCGCTGGAGAACTCCAGCACGCAGCTGACGCTCAACGACCTGAAACCCGTGCTCGACGGCTGGGCGCGCGACGCCGCCAACTTCAAGCCGTAACCGGTCCGGCTCCGCGGAACCGAGGTGAGGACGATGTCTCCTCCCCACTCCGGCTCCGCCGCAGCCTTTTACCCTGACCTGGTCCGCCGTTGCGGAGGTACCCCCTGTACCCCAGAGTCGCTCAGGGCCTGAATCACCCCGAACATCCCGGCCCCCTGGTCATGCGCAGGCCGTCGGCCACGCGCAATCAGAACCAGCTCGGATCACTCCTGAGCTCCTCATCCAGAATGCTTTTCACCGCGTCATCGGGTTCGCCCAGCCAGCGCAGGCGGGCGTGCCGGCTCGGCGCCTGGTCCGGCGGCAACCCTTCGGGCACGGTCACGTAGAGGGCATAGGCCTTCTGTTTATCCCAGGTGAAGGCGACATAGAGCCGGTGCCTGGTGCAGTCGTAGGCCTCGCACAGTTCGCCTACCAGGTACTTGCCGCCCGGCTGGTCGACCGAGTGCATCGGCATCGAGGTGCCGGTGAGATTCGTTACCCAGCCGGGCAACTGATCTTCGTTGCGCACCACGGAGTGCCAGGTCTGCCGGTACTGTTGATCGGAAGCCATCAGTTGGTCGACCCGCTGCCCGGTGATCCTGTCCGGCCCCAACGCCAGGGCCTGGGCCCCGACGCCGGCCAGCAGCAGGAGACCGATCAGCAGCTTGTGGATGAAATCCATCACCGTGCTCGTCATCAGTATAGAAATGGCGTCAGCCTCGCCAGCGCCCGACGATGAACGACGCGACGAACAGCACCAGGAACAGTACGAACAGGATCTTGGCAATGCTGGTCGCAGCGCCCGCAATTCCGCCGAAACCAAGCACGCCGGCGATGATGGCGATGATCAGGAATGTCAGAGCCCAACTGAGCATGGGATTTCTCCTCTATCTCGTGGTCGATTCGGCGCCGCTGCCGGAGTAGCCGCGTGGATGACCCCGCTCCCGAGGTTCAGGCCAGCCGGCCGTGGATTCAGAACACCCACCCCCCGCGACGCGGGGATGCCGCCTGCGACTCCTGGGGTTTCGCGCTCCACTGCCGGTCGAAGTTATCCCTGGCCGGAAGGGGCTGTGGATAACGCGGGGCAGCCGGTAGCACGCTATAAGCGCTGGGGATAAATACGCGGGGATAGCCCGAGAGTGGCGACATCAGTTGCGTCTGGTGGATCAGCAAAAGCAGCAGGGCGATGGCCAGCAGGACCCGGCTCCAGACATCGACACGTGTTTCGTGGCTATTCATCCCGACTCTCCTGGCCGTTGCGAGCCTCCTTGCCATTGCCGGCCCCATGATCTGATTTCCTTGGGAGTCTGCACGCCACATGCCAGACTGTTGCTGTCTTTTTTATCCTTTTAAAACAATGCGTTGGGTCACTTAAGCAGGACGTTTCCGCCCGCATCCTGCACGATTGCCAGGCTTTCACCATGCATTTTGCAACCGCCCGGTGAAGGCCTGGCTGCGATCACTCATCGGGTACGGCTCACGCGTGAATGTCGTCCAGGGGCGGTCGATACAGACCGGTGGTCTGGCCGGCCACCTTCAAGGCACTGGCGTCCACTTCATGAACGCCGCGGGTCTTGCGCGCGGTGTCGATCAGTTGCTGGCGCTCGGCATTGCTGGGCACCACGCCACTGAGGCTGACCACACCATCACGGGTCGACACGCCAATGGAAAGCCCGCTCAACGCATGGCGCGCCAGCACGTCAGCCTTGATCTGGCTGGTGATCCAGGCATCGCTGACCGCGGCCTGGGCATCGTTCACAGAGTCTTCCAGCTTCTTGGTCGGCGAACCTTCCGGCACCACCTTCAAGCGGTTATCCACAGAGGCGACGCCTTCGGTCTGTGCGGCAAGGTGGGAAGCCTGCTGACTGGCTTCCTCGCTGGGCACCGTACCCTCCAGGGTGACCGCACCGGCCTTGCTGGAGACCTTGATGTCCAGACCTTCAGCAGGCTTGTCCAGCAGCAGCTTGGCTTTGACCCGGGCGGCCAGTGCCGCATCGTCCCAGCGCTGTACCGCATCGCTGCGCGGCGCCTCGCCGCTGGCCAGCGCCGGATCGACGGTAATGCGGTTATCCACAGAGGTGATGCCTTCGACGCTCATGGCGACCTGCGCCGCCAGTTCGCGCTGTTCATCGCTGGCAACCTTGCCGCCCAGCACGGCACGGCCCTTTTCCACATCCACGCTGAGCTTGAAGGGCTTCAGGTCGCGGTTGAGGTTGATGGCGGTCCAGATCGATCCCTCCTGGCGCGCCTCGGCCAACTGTTCGGTAAGGGTGGATTCCTCGGCCTGGCCGACCAACGGCTGAGTGGCCAGCAGCACGCTGCCGAGGGCCAGGACAAGCAGCTTCGGGGTGGGCATGGTGCGCTCCTTGGCGTTTTTCTGTACTGCCAGTAGAGACAGCAAAATGCCCATGCCAGTGCCATCCTGTTGATAAGTCCTTTTATTTCAACGCATTACCTACCGTGTGGATAACTCTGTCCTTGCACCCTGCCCGATGCTCTGGAAAGAGCCTTTGCAACTTGCACGAAATTTCCGGGACTAAGAAATAACCTAAGACAAATAATGAGGATCACCCTGAATGGACGCTCCGCCTGAGCAACAAGGCCGCATCCTTCTGGTCGATGACGAGCCTTCCATCCTGCGCTCGTTCCGCTATTGCCTGGAAGATGAAGGCTATAGCGTGGCGACCGCCAGCAGCGCCGCCCAGGCCGACACGCTGCTGCAACGACAGGTTTTCGACCTGTGCTTCCTCGATCTGCGCCTGGGCGAGGACAACGGCCTGGACGTGCTCGCCCAGATGCGCGTGCAAGCCCCCTGGATGCGCGTCGTCATCATCACCGCCCATTCCGCCGTGGACAGCGCGGTAAACGCCATGCAGGGCGGCGCCGCCGACTACCTGGTGAAACCCTGCAGTCCCGATCAGTTGCGCCTGGCCGCCGCCAAGCAGTTGGAGGTCCACCAGCTCACGGCACGTATCGAGGCGCTGGAAGGCGAGATGCGCAAGCAGGGCGACGTGCTCGAATCGCAGAGCCCGGCCATGGCTGCGGTCCTGGAAACCGCCCGCCAGGTGGCCGCCACCGACGCCAACATCCTCATCCTTGGCGAGTCCGGCTCCGGCAAGGGCGAACTGGCGCGGGCCATCCATGGCTGGAGCAAGCGGGCGAAAAAACCCTGCGTGACCATCAACTGCCCATCGCTGAGCGCC
Source organism: Pseudomonas macauensis (assembly GCF_047902425.1). Lineage (NCBI taxonomy): Bacteria > Pseudomonadati > Pseudomonadota > Gammaproteobacteria > Pseudomonadales > Pseudomonadaceae > Pseudomonas > Pseudomonas macauensis. The sequence continues at coordinate 6,053,816 of NZ_CP138377.1, forward strand.
GAGCTGACCGAAAGCGAACTGTTCGGACACAGCCGCGGCGCATTCACCGGCGCCACCGAGAACACCCTTGGACGCATCAGCCAGGCCGACGGCGGCACCCTGTTCCTCGACGAGATCGGCGACTTCCCCCTGAACCTGCAACCCAAGCTGCTGCGCTTCATCCAGGACAAGGAGTACGAGCGGGTGGGCGACCCGGTGACGCGCACCGCCGACGTACGCATCCTTGCAGCGACCAACCGCGATCTGGCCGGCATGGTCGCCCAGGGCAGCTTCCGCGAAGACCTGCTGTACCGGCTGAACGTCATCGTGCTGAACCTGCCACCCTTGCGCGAACGCGCCGAAGATATCCTGAACCTTGCCGAGCGCTTCCTCGCCCGCTTCGTCAAGGATTACGGCCGCCCGGCCCGCGGCTTCACCGATGAGGCCCGTGACCTGCTACGCCGCTACGGCTGGCCCGGCAATGTCCGTGAGCTGAGAAACGTTATCGAACGTGCGAGCATTATCTGCAATCAGGAGCTGATCGGTATCGAACACCTGGCACCCAGCGAGCATTCGACAAACGCCACACCACGCATCGGCGAATCGCTCAGCCTGGAGGAGCTGGAAAAAGCCCACATCGCCGCGGTGATGGCCTCCAGTGCAACCCTCGATCAGGCCGCCAAGACCCTGGGCATCGACGCCTCCACGCTTTACCGCAAGCGCAAGCAATACAGCCTGTGAAACTGCCCCTGTCGCTGACGTTGCGCACCCAGCTCTTCCTGAGCATCTCGGCGCTCATGACGGTGGCCCTGCTGGGACTGCTGCTGGGGCTGTTCAGCGTGGTGCTCACCGGTCGCGAGCAGGCGGAACTCATCCAGCGCAATTTCGACACCATCGAGGTCAGCCAGCAGTTGCGCCAGGCCCTGGGCGACGAGCTGGTCCAGGTTCTCAACACGGAACCCGACACCCAGCGCCTGGAGACCGCCCGCCAGTCCTTCCGCAATGCCCTGGCGCGAGGCCAGCAGCAGGCTTCCAGCGACACGGAACGGCAGCTGTTGCAGCAGATAGCCGGCGCCCACCGGCAATTCGTCGCAGCCACGGACAACCCGGGGCCCGGACGCCCCGAACTGCTGGCCGACAGCGACCTCAGCCGCAACCTGGACGGACTTCGTCAGCAGTTGCTCGCGCTGCATGAGTTCGCCATGCGCAACATCGACACCCAGGAAAGCGATGCGCGCACGCGGACGCTACTGATCAGTGGGCTGCTCGGGCTGGTGGGCGTGGCCATCCTGCTGATCGGCTTCATTACCGCCCACAGCATCGCCCGCCGCTTCGGCGCCCCCATCGGCGCACTGGCCAAGGCGGCGGACAAGATCGGACAGGGTGACTTCGACCTGACCCTGCCGATTTCCCCGGTGGACGAGCTGGCCGCCCTGAGCCGCCGCTTCGGTCTGATGGCGGAGGCCCTGCGCCTGTACCGGGAGACCAACACCGAAGCCATCGGCTACGGGCGCCGGCGCCTGCAAGCCGTGCTCGACAGCATCGACGACGGCCTGGTGATCCTCGATCGAGACGGCCGCATCGAGCACGCCAACCCGGTCGCCAGCCGCCAGTTGTTCTCCCGGAGCGATCCCCATGGACAGGACCTGGGCACGCTGCTGGATAGCCCGGAGCTGTCCCAGGCCACCCAGCGAGTTCTGGCAGGCAACCTGCTGGAGGAAACGCCCCGGGACCTGGTGGTGGAGGTCAATGGGGAACAGCGGCTACTGACCTGGGGCATGTCACCGGTCACCCACGACGATGGACGCAATATCGGCGCGGTGATGGTGCTGCGGGATGTCACCGAGCAACGCGCCTTCGAGCGGGTGCGCAACGACTTCGTGCTGCGCGCCTCCCATGAGCTGCGCACGCCGGTGACCGGCATGCACATGGCCTTCGGCCTGCTTTCCGAGCGTCTGGCCTTTCCCAAAGACTCCCGCGAGCACGATCTGATCACCACGGTCGATGAGGAGATGCGGCGGCTGGTGCTGCTGATCGGCGATCTGCTGAATTTCTCCCGGTACCAGAGCGGCACGCAGAAACTCGACCTGCAGCCCTGCGACATCACCGACATCCTCGCGCAGGCCAGGCAACGCTTCGAGGGTCAGGCACACAATCAGCTCATCGACATCCAGCTGGAAACCGCCGCCGACCTGCCGCCGATCAACCTCGACCGCCTGCAGATCGAACGGGTCATCGATAACCTGATCAGCAACGCCCTGCGTCACACCCACGAGGGTGGCGTCATCCGGCTGCAGGCCCGCTGTCACGATGAACGAGTGGCAATAGCCGTGGAGGACAACGGCGACGGGATTCCCTTCAGCCAGCAGAGCCGCATCTTCGAGCCCTTCGTCCAGGTTGGGCGCAAGAAAGGCGGCGCCGGCCTCGGCCTGGCCCTGTGCAAGGAGATCGTCCAACTGCACGGCGGGCGCATCCTGCTGCACTCACAGCCGGGCAAAGGCTCGCGCTTCTACCTGCTGCTGCCGGTTTAACTGGTCGGCACGGCCAGCAACAGCGCTGCGGTTTCCAGGTCCGGCTCGCCGTCGAAACGGTCCGGGCGGAAGCGCATCTGGAAGGCGGCAATCACGTTGCGAGTTTCCTCATCCAGCACCCCGTCGAGCGGCACCGCGTAGCCATGGCGCGCCAACTGTTGCTGGAACCACCCCGGGGCGGGCAACTGGCCGTTCAGCTCACCCAGGCGGCGGGCAATCTCGCCCGGCTTCGGCCAGGGGATCAGGCCGGCATCGGCGAGCTTCTTCCAGGGGAACAGCGGGCCCGGATCGACCTTGCGCTGCGGGGCGATGTCGCTGTGGCCGAGGATGTGTTCCGGGGTGATGCCCTGGCGCTTGCTGATGTCCTTGAGCAGGGCGATCAGTGCATCGATCTGCCCGTCCGGGTAGGGATACCAGATCTTGCCATTGGGGGTTTCACGATAGCCGGGATTGACCAGTTCGATGCCGATCGACGTGGAGTTCAGCCAGGTGCGGCCCTGCCATTCGCTCTGCCCGGCGTGCCAGGCACGGCGGTTCTCGTCCACCAGCTCGTAGATGGTCGGCGGCTGGTCGCCGATCAGGTAATGCGCGCTGACCTCACCCTGCGTCAGGACCTTCAGCGAACGCGACAGGTTCTCCGACGTGTAGTGGATGATGATGTACTGGACGCGGCTGTCCTGGTTGCGCGAGACATGCGAGCGATCGATCTGCAGCCCCTGCTCGGCGCAGCCGGCTAGCAGCAAGGCGGACAGGGCGAGACAGGGGATGCGAAGGGTCATGGGCTCACTCACGCTGCAATGTGCAGGACGCTGCGCAGGTTCTGCAGGAGCATGTTCACGCTGAGCATGATCAGCAACATGCCGGCCAGGCGCTCCACGGCGGTCAGCCCGCGAGGGCCGAGGAAGCGCTGCAGGAACGAGGCCTGCAGGAGGATCAGCGCCGTCGCCGCCCAGGCAAGAATCACCGCCAGGTACAACTCCCACAACGGGCCGGTGTAGGTGGTGCGCAGGGTGATCAGCATGGCTAGCGCTGACGGGCCGGCCACGGCCGGGGTGGCCAGCGGCACCAGCAGCGGTTCGCTGTCGGGCATGTCGCCCAGCACACCCTGCGGGGTCGGGAAGATCAGGCGCATGGCGACCACGAAGAGAATGATGCCGCCAGCGATCCCGGTGGCTTCCTTCGACAGCCCCAGGCCGGTGAGGATGTGCTCGCCAAGGGTCAGGAAGATCAGCAGCAGGCCAAGCGCGAGCAGCAGTTCGCGCAGGGCGACCTTGAGCCGGCGTTCGGCCGGGACGGATTTCAGTGCGGCAAGGAACACCGCGATGTTGCCGAACGGGTCGGTGATCAGAAAGATCAGGACGGCGACGCCGAGCATGATCGAGAAACTCCGGCAGGAAAGACGCCCCTACCCGAGCGGCAGCACGGGTGAGGAAAACGTCTGTGGATAACGAAATAGCGTAGCCCCACCTGTAAATAAAGACTTACCCACAGGCGGAATGAGGTGACGTCAGGGCTTCTTGATCTTTTCCGGACGCTTCCAGCCTTCGATCACGCGCTGCTTGGCGCGACCGACCGCCAGGGTGCCGGCCGGAACCTCTGCGGTAACGGTAGAACCCGCGCCAGTCGTGGCGCCGGAGCCGATATCCACAGGCGCGACCAGGGAGTTGTTGGAGCCGATGAAGACGTCTTCGCCGATGGTAGTGCGCCATTTGTTGGCGCCGTCGTAGTTGCAGGTGATGGTGCCGGCGCCGATGTTGGTGCGCGCACCGACTTCACTGTCGCCCAGGTAGGTCAGGTGGCCGACCTTCACGCCGTCCTGCAGGTGGGCGTTCTTCAGCTCGACAAAGTTACCCACATGCACCTGGCGCTCCAGCACGCTGCCCGGACGCAGGCGGGCGAACGGGCCGACATCGCTGTCCGGACCGACGTGGGCGCCTTCCAGGTGCGAGTTGGCCTTGATGATGGCGCCACGGCGCAGGGTGCTGTCCTTGATGTAGCAGTTCGGACCGATCTGTACGTTGTCCTCGATTTCCACCAAGCCTTCGAGGATCACGTTGATGTCGATCTGCACGTCGCGGCCGACGCTGACCTCGCCACGCACGTCGAAGCGTGCCGGATCGATCAGGGTCACGCCCTGGGCCATCAGTCGACGCGCCACGCGCTGCTGGAAGAAGCGTTCCAACTCGGAGAGCTGCAGGCGATCGTTGGCGCCCTGGACTTCCATGGCCGCCTGGGGCTGCGCAGTGGCGACGCGCAGGCCATCGGCCACGGCCATGGCGATCACGTCAGTCAGGTAGTACTCGCCCTGGGCGTTGGAATTGGACAGGCGCGACAGCCAGCCGGCCAGGCGCTCGCGCGGCACGGCGAGGATGCCGGTGTTGCCTTCGCGGATGGCGCGCTGCTCGGGGGACGCGTCCTTCTGCTCGACGATGGCCTGAACCTCGCCAGCAGCGTCACGGATGATGCGGCCGTAGCCGGTCGGGTCATCCAGTTCGACGGTCAGCAGTGCCAGCTGTTCGGCATTGGCCTGGGCCATCAGGCGCTCCAGGGTCGGCTGCTCGATCAGCGGCACGTCGCCGTAGAGGATCAGCACCTTGTCCGCACTCAGGAACGGCGCGGCCTGGGCCACCGCATGGCCGGTGCCGAGCTGCTGCTCCTGGATCACGAAATTCAGGTCGTCCGCCTGCAGGCGTTCACGCACCAGCTCCGCACCGTGCCCGATCACCACGTGGATGCGGGAAGGATTGAGCGTGCGCGCGGTATCGATCACATGGCCGAGCATCGGCTTGCCAGCGACCGGGTGGAGGACTTTCGGCAGGGCCGAACGCATGCGCGTGCCCTGGCCAGCAGCGAGAATGACGATTTCGAGGGACATGAATGACAGACCGTCCTGGTGAGCGGGGAAACCCCGGGTGTAGAAAAAGAAAAAGGGTAGCCAAGGCTACCCTTTTCCAATTTGTCGCTGAAGCCCCGAGGAGCTTCGCGCGGCTCAGCCGCCGAACTTCTTGCGAACCTGCTGGACCGTGCGCAGTTGCGCTGCGGCTTCGGCCAGGCGGGCTGCGGCGGAGCTGTAGTCGAACTCGGCACCTTTGCTGTGCAGAGCCTTCTCAGCTTCCTTCAGTGCGGTCTGGGCAGCCGCTTCGTCGAGGTCGCCTGCGCGAATCACGGTGTCGGCGAGAACCTTGACCATGTTCGGCTGTACTTCGAGGAAGCCGCCGGAGATGTAGTACACCTCCTGCTCGCCACCCTGCTTCACCAGGCGGATCGGACCCGGCTTGAGCTCGGTGATCAGCGGCGCGTGGCCCGGAGCGATACCCAGATCACCCAGGGAGCCGTGCGCAACGACCAGCTCGACCAGACCGGAGAAGATCTCCGCTTCGGCGCTGACGATGTCGCAGTGGACTGTAATAGCCATACCCTTGCCTCACGTAAGCGCCCGTTTCCGGGCGCACGGATTACAGCTTCTTCGCTTTCTCGATGGCTTCTTCGATGCCGCCGACCATGTAGAACGCCTGCTCGGGCAGGTGGTCGTAGTCACCGTTGAGGATGCCTTTGAAGCCAGCGATGGTGTCCTTCAGGGAGACGTACTTGCCCGGGGAACCGGTGAAGACTTCTGCCACGAAGAACGGCTGGGACAGGAAGCGCTGGATCTTACGAGCACGAGCCACCAGCAGCTTGTCGGACTCGGACAGTTCGTCCATGCCGAGGATCGCGATGATGTCCTTCAGTTCCTTGTAGCGCTGCAGGATGTACTGCACGCCACGAGCGGTGTCGTAGTGATCCTGGCCGATGACCAGCGGGTCCAGCTGACGGGAGGTGGAGTCCAGCGGGTCCACGGCCGGGTAGATACCCAGCGAGGCGATGTCACGGGACAGTACCACGGTAGCGTCAAGGTGGGCGAAGGTGGTCGCCGGGCTCGGGTCGGTCAGGTCGTCCGCGGGAACGTATACGGCCTGGATCGAGGTGATCGAGCCTTGCTTGGTGGAGGTGATGCGCTCCTGCAGAACGCCCATCTCTTCGGCCAGGGTCGGCTGATAACCTACTGCGGACGGCATACGGCCCAGCAGTGCGGACACTTCGGTACCGGCGAGGGTGTAACGGTAGATGTTGTCGATGAACAGCAGTACGTCACGACCTTCGTCACGGAACTTCTCGGCCATGGTCAGGCCGGTCAGTGCAACGCGCAGACGGTTACCCGGCGGCTCGTTCATCTGGCCGTATACCAGGGCCACTTTGTCCAGAACGTTGGAGTCCTTCATCTCGTGGTAGAAGTCGTTGCCCTCACGGGTACGCTCGCCCACACCAGCGAACACGGAATAACCGCTGTGCTCGATGGCGATGTTACGGATCAGCTCCATCATGTTTACGGTCTTGCCTACACCGGCGCCACCGAACAGACCGACCTTACCACCCTTGGCGAACGGGCAGACCAGGTCGATTACCTTGATGCCGGTTTCCAGCAGCTCGTTGCCGCCAGCCTGATCGGCATAGGAGGGAGCTTCGCGGTGGATACCCCAACGCTCTTCTTCGCCGATGGGACCGGCTTCGTCGATCGGGTTGCCCAGTACGTCCATGATCCGGCCCAGGGTCGCTTTACCGACCGGTACGGAGATGGCTGCGCCGGTGCTCTCCACGTTCAGGCCACGCTTGAGGCCTTCGGTGGAACCCATTGCAATGGAACGAACCACGCCGTCGCCCAGCTGCTGCTGAACTTCGAGGGTGGTTTCGACGCCCTGAACCTTCAGGGCCTCGTAGATGCTCGGCACGGCATCGCGCGGGAATTCCACGTCGATCACGGCGCCGATGATTTGAACGATACGTCCGCTACTCATGTCTGGTTCCTCTGAATTTTGAACCTGTTCTTACACCGCGGCAGCGCCGCCGACGATTTCCGAGATTTCCTGGGTGATCGCCGCCTGACGCGCCTTGTTGTAGACCAGCTGGAGTTCGCTGATCAGATCACCGGCGTTGTCGGTAGCGTTCTTCATTGCAATCATCCGGGCCGCCTGCTCACAGGCGTTGTTCTCAACCACCGCCTGATACACCTGGGATTCCACGTAGCGCACCAGCAGGCCATCGAGGAGGGCCTTGGCGTCGGGCTCGTAGAGGTAGTCCCAGTGGTGTTTCAGGTCTGCATTGTCCTCGGCCACCAGCGGAATCATCTGCTCCACGGTCGGCTTCTGGGTCATGGTGTTGACGAACTTGTTGGAAACCACGTACAGGCGATCGATACGCCCTTCCAGGTAGGCATCCAGCATGACCTTGACGCTGCCGATCAGATCGTTGATCGACGGCTCTTCGCCCAGGTGACTGATGGCTGCAACCACGTTGCCGCCATAGTTCTTGAAGAAGGATGCACCCTTGGCACCGATCACGCAGAGGTCGATCTCCGCGCCACGATCGCGCTGGGCTGCCATGTCCTTGACGAGCGCCTTGAACAGGTTGATGTTCAGGCCGCCGGCCAGACCACGGTCGGAGCTCACCACGATGTAGCCGACGCGCTTGACTTCACGCTCGACCATGAACGGATGACGGTACTCGGGGTTGGCGTTGGCCAGATGGCCGATCACCTGGCGAATGCGCTCCGCGTAGGGACGGCCGGCCGCCATGCGCAGTTGTGCCTTGCGCATTTTGCTCACCGCCACCTTTTCCATGGCATTGGTGATTTTTTGCGTGCTTTTGATGCTCGCAATCTTGCTGCGAATCTCTTTTGCGCCTGCCATTTCACACCTATCGGGTTAGCAGGCGGGGGCCGTTACCGACCCCCGCTGCGGCTTACCAGGTTTGGGTGGCCTTGAACTTCTCGATGCCGGCTTTAATGCCTGCGTCGATTTCGTCGTTGAAGTCACCCTTCTCGTTGATCTTCGCCAGCAGAGCGGCGTGCTCGCGCTGGAAGTAAGCGATCAACGCCTGTTCGAAGGCGCCTACTTTGGCGATCTCGACGTCCTGCAGGAAGCCACGTTCGGCGGCGTACAGGGACAGCGACATCTCGGCGATGGACATCGGCGCGTACTGCTTCTGCTTCATCAGCTCGGTAACGCGCTGACCATGCTCAAGCTGCTTGCGGGTCGCGTCGTCCAGGTCCGAAGCGAACTGGGCGAAGGCCGCCAGTTCACGGTACTGGGCCAGCGCGGTACGGATACCGCCGGACAGCTTCTTGATGATCTTGGTCTGAGCCGCGCCACCCACACGGGATACCGAGATACCGGCGTTGACGGCCGGACGGATACCCGAGTTGAACATGGAGGTTTCCAGGAAGATCTGACCGTCGGTGATGGAGATCACGTTGGTCGGAACGAACGCGGAAACGTCACCAGCCTGGGTTTCGATGATTGGCAGGGCGGTCAGGGAACCGGTCTTGCCTTTCACTTCGCCGTTGGTGAACTTCTCGACGTACTCTTCGGAAACGCGGGAAGCGCGCTCCAGCAGACGGCTGTGGAGATAGAACACGTCGCCCGGGTAAGCTTCACGGCCCGGCGGACGGCGCAGCAGCAGGGAGATCTGGCGGTAGGCAACGGCCTGCTTGGACAGGTCATCGTACACGATCAGGGCGTCTTCACCGCGGTCGCGGAAGTATTCGCCCATGGTGCAGCCGGAGTACGGCGCCAGGTACTGCAGAGCAGCGGATTCGGAGGCGCTGGCAACGACCACGATGGTGTTGGCCAGGGCACCGTTTTCTTCCAGCTTGCGAACGACGTTGGCGATGGTCGATTGCTTCTGACCGATGGCAACGTATACGCAGCGGATGCCGCTGTCTTTCTGGTTGATGATGGCGTCGACGGCCAGGGCGGTCTTACCGATCTGACGGTCACCGATGATCAGCTCGCGCTGGCCACGGCCTACCGGGATCATGGCGTCGACCGACTTGTAACCGGTCTGAACCGGCTGGTCTACCGACTTACGCCAGATCACGCCCGGTGCCACTTTCTCGACGGCGTCGGTCAGCTTGGCATCGATCGGGCCTTTGCCATCGATCGGGTTGCCCAGTGCGTCGACAACGCGACCCAGCAGTTCCGGACCAACCGGTACTTCCAGGATGCGGCCGGTGCACTTGGCATTCATGCCTTCTTTGAGGTCCTGGTATTCACCCAGTACCACAGCACCAACGGAGTCTTGCTCCAGGTTCAGCGCCATACCGTAGACGCCGCCCGGGAATTCGATCATTTCGCCGTACATGACGTCGGCCAGACCGAAGATGCGCACGATGCCATCGGAAACACTGACGATGGTGCCTTCGTTGCGCGCTTGCGAGGCGACGTCGAGTTTCTCGATGCGCCCCTTGATGATTTCACTAATTTCGGAAGGATTGAGTTGCTGCATGCCGCTGCCCCTTCAAACTCAAGATTTCAACGCTTCGGCCAGTTTCGCGAGCTTGCCGCGCACCGAGCCATCGATTACCAAGTCACCGGCGCGGATCACCACGCCGCCGATCAGGCTCGCGTCTTCCGACGCATGAAGTCGCACTTCGCGACTGAGCCGGGCGCTGAGAGCCTTGGCGAGTTTGTCCTGCTGTTCCTGGTCCAGGGCGAAGGCACTGGTGACCTCGACCTCGACCAGCTTTTCCTGCTCGGCCTTGAGTTGCTCGAACATCTCGAAGATGGTCGGCAGCAGGTCGAGCCGCTTGTTTTCAGCCACAGTCCGGACGAAGTTCTGGGCCGGAGCATTGAGCTTGTCGCCACACACGTCGATCAGCGCGTCAGCCTTGGCTGCGGCGGTCAGCTGAGGCTCTTTGAGCAGCTGGCGCACGGTGTCGTCCTGCGACACTGCAGCCAGCACACCCAGAGCAGCAGACCAATCGGCCAATTGCTGATGAGCCTGGGCGTACTCGAAAGCCGCCTTCGCGTAAGGACGAGCCAATGTGGTCAGTTCTGCCATATCGCCCTCTGCTTAGATCTCGGCGGCCAGTTGATCAACCAGCTGCTTTTGCGCGTTGGCATCGATCGAAGCACCCAGGATCTTCTCGGCGCCGGAGACGGCCAGGGCACCCACTTGGGCACGCAGGGCGTCCTTGACGCTGTTGAGTTCCTGCTCGATCTGGGCCTTAGCCTGGGCAATCATGCGATCACCTTCGGCACGGGCCTGATCACGGGCTTCGTCAACGATCTGGTTAGCGCTCTTCTTCGCCTGCTCGATGATTTCGGCTGCCTGAGCCTTGGCTTCGCGCAGTTGCTGACCCGCTTTCTCGTGGGCCAGTTCCAGGTCACGAGCCGCGCGGTTGGCAGCGTCCAGGCCGTCGGCGATCTTCTTCTGACGCTCGTGCAGAGCCGCGATGACCGGCGGCCATACGAACTTCATGCAGAAGATGACGAAGATGGCGAACGCGATGGCCTGGCCGATCAGAGTTGCATTAATGTTCACGCCAATACCTCGCTCGTTCGTTGTTCAGTCACAGATTTCCGCACTGCGGAAATTACTGGGCAACCTGAGCGATGAACGGGTTAGCGAAGGTGAAGAACAGAGCGATACCAACACCGATCATGGTCACGGCGTCGAGCAGACCGGCGACGATGAACATTTTCACCTGCAGCATCGGAACCATTTCCGGCTGGCGAGCAGCGCCTTCCAGGAACTTGCCGCCCAGCAGGCCGAAGCCGATGGCGGTACCCAGAGCGCCCAGACCGATCAGCAGAGCAACGGCGATAGCAGTGAGTCCAACTACAGTTTCCATTTTTCCTCCCGACTTTTTGTCGTGTTGGTTAAAGGTGAAGCAAGTTAAGGTGGTGAAACTCTTCTTTCACCCCCTCCCGCAAGGGGAGAGGGCGTACAGAATCTTTTGATCAGTGGCTGTCTTCGTGGGCCATCGACAGGTAGACGATGGTCAGCATCATGAAGATGAACGCCTGCAGGGTGATGATCAGGATGTGGAACACGGCCCACGCCCAGTTCAGCACGACACCCATGCCGCCCAGCCAGAGGATGCCGGTACCGAACATCACGGCGATCAGGATGAAGATCAGCTCGCCGGCGTACATGTTGCCGAACAGACGCAGTGCCAGGGATACCGGCTTGGCGATCAGGGTCACGAACTCGAGCAGGAAGTTCACCGGGATCAGGATGATCTGAACCACGATGTTGCTGCTGTGGAACGGGTGCAGGGTCAGTTCGCCGAGGAAGCCGCCGATGCCCTTGACCTTGATGCTGTAGAAGATGATCAGCGCGAACACCGCGATCGACATGCCGAAAGTGGCATTCGGGTCGGTGGTGGATACGGCACGGAAGAACAGGTGTTCGTTGCCGGTGACCGCCTGAGCCGCCAGCGGCAGGAAGTCCACGGGCACCAGGTCGATCAGGTTCATCAGGAAGATCCAGACGAACACGGTGAGCGCCAGGGGTGCGATCAGCGGGTTACGGCCGTGGAAGGTGTCCTTCACGCTGCCGTCGACGAACTCGACCAGAACTTCGACGAAGTTCTGCAGGCCGCCAGGTTGACCGCTGGTAGCCTTCTTGGCCGCCATGCGGAAAAGGAAGATGAATACCAGGCCGAGGAATACGGACCAACCCAGGGTATCAACGTGGAATGCCCAGAAGCCCATTTCCTTGGCTTGTTCGGCGGTGTGGGCGAACCCCCAGGAACCGTCCTGCAGACGACCGAAGGTCAGGTTCTGCAAGTGGTGCTGGATGTAACCCGAAGCGCTTTCTGCTGCCATGTTTGCCTCAATCGCTCTAAGGTCTTGTAAATGTGTTTCGCATCAGCAGGGGTGCAAACCAGCTGACCACCAGGGTCAGCAGGTAGATGCCGAACAGCGCCAGCGGCGCCAAAGGCTTCACACCTGCGAACGTCAGTGCGAAGAGCACTGCCGTCAGAATCAGTTTTCCCGCCTCGCCGGCATAAAAGGACCGGACTATCAGCTGGGCTGAACGGGCGCCGCTGTAGCGGAACGCCTTGCGAGCAAAGTACAGATTCGGCAACCACGCAATCAGGCCACCCAGCAGGCCGGAATAGCCTGCGACCGATCCCTGGGCAAACCACAGGGCCGCTGCACCGATAAGCAGCACCACCAGTTGGACGAGCAACAGGCGAAAAGCCGGTTGGCGATGGAAGGGCAGGCGATTGGGCTTGCGGGGTTCCATCTGTCTCACAGTCCTCTGGCGTCGGCTTCGCAAATCAACAACTTGGCATACTTTGTGCCGACAAAATTGCGCGCAGAGTATAGGGGGCGCCGCATACCCGTTCAACCGTCAGGTAGTGATTTCCGACGACCCCTACATAGTCGCTGGCGTCAGCGGATGTGGGCGAGGACGCCCTGCAATTCGTCGAGGGAGTTGTAGCGAATCACCAACTGTCCCTTGCCCTTCTGCCCGTGACGAATCTGCACCGGAGCGCCCAGGCGCTCAGCCAGGCGCTGTTCCAGGCGGCTGATGTCCGGATCGCTCTTGACCGGTTTGACAGGTTCAGCGGGGGCATTGAGCCACTGGCGCACCAGGGCTTCGGTCTGGCGCACGGTGAGGCCGCGTGCGACAACATGTCGCGCACCTTCGACCTGCCGATTCTCGGGCAATCCGAGCAGGGCACGGGCATGGCCCATTTCCAGGTCGCCATGGGACAGCAGGGTCTTGATCTCGTCCGGCAGGGCGATCAGGCGCAGGAGGTTGGCCACGGTCACGCGGGATTTGCCGACGGCGTCGGCGACCTGCTGCTGGGTCAGCTGGAATTCCTGCTGCAGGCGTTGCAGCGCGGCGGCTTCCTCGATGGGGTTGAGGTCCTCGCGCTGGATGTTCTCGATCAGCGCCATGGCGATGGCGGCTTCGTCCGGCACTTCGCGGACCATGGCCGGGATCTTGTCCAGGCCGGCCTGCTGGCTGGCACGCCAGCGGCGCTCGCCGGCGATGATCTCGTAGCGGCCCTTGTCGATGGGGCGCACCACGATGGGCTGCATCACGCCCTGGGCCTTGATGGACTGGGCGAGTTCTTCCAGGGCTTGCGGGTCCATATCGCGGCGCGGCTGGTATTTGCCGCGCTGGATCAGGTCCAGCGGCAGGTGCTGGAGTTCCTTGTTGTCGACCTGAACGGCTTCTTCCTGCAGGGTAGCGGCGCTGGAGCCACTGAGCAGGGCATCCAGCCCGCGTCCGAGACCTCGTTTCTTGGCGGCCATGCGGGTTCCTTAATCTTTAGGCAGTGGCGGTGGTGCGGGCGGAGCGCTGGCGGCGCACCAGCTCGCCGGCCAGCGCTAGGTAGGCGAGGGCACCGCGGGATTGCTTGTCGTAGACCAGCGCCGGCATGCCGAAGCTGGGTGCCTCGGCCAGTCGCACGTTGCGCGGGATCACGGTGGTGTAGAGCTTGTCGCCGAAGTGTTCCTGCAGCTGCGCGCTGACGTCGTTGGTCAGGCTGATGCGCGGGTCGTACATGGTACGCAGCAGGCCCTCGATCTTCAGCGCCGGGTTCAGCCGCTCGGCAATGCGCTGGATGCTGTTCATCAGGTCGGTCAGGCCTTCCAGCGCGTAGTACTCGCACTGCATCGGAATGATCACGCCGTCCGAGGCGGACAGGGCGTTGACGGTCAGCATCGACAGCGACGGCGGGCAGTCGATGAGGATGAAATCGTAGTTCTCGCGAATGGGAGCCAACGCCTGGCGCAGGCGGTGCTCCTTCATGTCCATCTCCAGCAGCACCACTTCCGCGGCAGTGAGGTCGCGGTTGGCGGGCAGCAGCTGGTAGCCGCCGTGCTCGGAGAACTGCATGGCCTGGGCCAGGTCGCACTCGCCGGTCAGCACGTCGTAGATGGAATGATCCAGGGACAACTTATCCACACCGCTGCCGGTGGTGGCATTGCCCTGTGGATCGAGGTCGATCATCAGCACGCGTCGCTTGGTGGCAACCAGCGATGCGGCGAGATTGATACAGGTCGTGGTCTTGCCGACGCCGCCTTTCTGGTTGGCGATCGCGAATACCTTAGCCATGGTTTCCCCCACTCCCCGTCATGCAATGCGGCGCAGTATCAGCAGATGGCGCTGGCCTTGGCAACCCGGCACCGCCAGAGCGTGTTCGGCTTCGACCCGGAAATCTTCCGGGAGTGCCGCGAGCTCTTCGCTGGGGTGGACGCCTTTCATGGCCAGCCAATTGGTGTGGGCGTCGCCGAGGTGGCGCGTCCAGTTGGTGAAGTCTTCGAGGCTGCTGAACGCCCGGGAGACGATGCCGTTGAACGGCAGTTCGGGTTGGAAGGCTTCCACCCGGCTGTGGATAACCTGGAGGTTGTCCAGTTTCAGTTCCAGCTTCACCTGGGTGAGGAAGCGGGTCTTCTTGCCGTTGCTGTCCAGCAGTGTCAGCGACTTGCCGGGGAACAGGATGGCCAGCGGAATACCGGGCATGCCGCCGCCACTGCCGACGTCCAGCCAGCGTTCGCCACCGGCGGCTTCGAACCGAGCGACGATGCTCAGGCTGTCGAGCAGGTGGCGCGAGACCATTTCATCCACATCGCGCACGGCGGTGAGGTTGTAGGCCTTGTTCCACTTGGCCAGCAGGGCCAGGTAGTCGAGAAGGCGCTGTTGGGTGGCGGCGTCGATGTTCAGGCCGAGCGTTTCAATGCCACGCGCGAGTTCGTCGGCGTGGCGGGCAGTGACCAGGGACATCAGGCGCTCTGCTCCAGCTGACGGCCGGACGAGCGCTTCTTCAGGTGGATCAGCAACAGGGAGATGGCCGCCGGGGTCACACCCGGGATGCGGCCGGCTTGACCGAGGGTTTCCGGACGGGCGTTACCCAGCTTGAGCTGGATCTCCTTGGAGAGACCGGAAATGGTCTGGTAATCGATATCCACAGGCAGCTGGGTGTCTTCACTGGCGCGCAGGCGAGCGATCTCTTCCTGCTGACGGTCGATGTAGCCCGCATACTTGGTGCGGATCTCCACCTGTTCGGCGACTTGCGGGTCTTCCGCACCGGCGCCGGTCACTTCGGCCAGGCTGGCGTAGTCGATTTCCGGACGGGCCAGCAGGTTGAGCAGGTTGTACTCGTGCGCCAGCGGCGTGCCGAAACGCTCGGCGATGGCATCGCCCTGGGGAGTGTTCGGACGAACCCAGGTGCTCTTCAGCCGCTGTTCTTCCTGCTCGATGCCTTCGCGCTTGGCTTCGAAGACCGCCCAGCGCTCGTCGTCGATCAGGCCCAGCTCGCGGCCCTTCTCGGTGAGGCGCAGGTCGGCGTTGTCTTCGCGCAGGATCAGCCGGTACTCGGCGCGCGAAGTGAACATGCGGTACGGCTCCTGGGTGCCGAGGGTGATCAGGTCGTCGACCAGTACGCCGATGTAGGCCTCGTCACGACGCGGGCACCAGCTGTCACGGCCCTGCGAACGCAGCGCGGCGTTGGTGCCGGCGAGCAGGCCCTGGGCGCCGGCTTCTTCGTAGCCGGTGGTGCCGTTGATCTGGCCGGCGAAGAACAGACCGCCGATGACCTTGGTTTCCAGGCTGTATTTCAGGTCGCGCGGATCGAAGTAGTCGTACTCGATGGCGTAGCCGGGACGCACGATGTGCGCATTCTCCATCCCACGGATCGAGCGAACGATATCCAGCTGCACGTCGAAGGGCAGCGAGGTGGAGATGCCGTTCGGGTACAGCTCATGGGTGGTCAGGCCTTCCGGCTCGAGGAAGACCTGATGGCTGTCCTTGTCGGCGAAGCGGTGGATCTTGTCTTCGATCGACGGGCAGTAGCGTGGGCCGACACCTTCGATCACGCCGGAGTACATGGGCGAGCGATCGAGGTTGGACGCGATGATCTCATGGGTCTGCGAGTTGGTGTGGGTGATCCAGCAGCTGACCTGGCGCGGGTGCATTTCCTTGGAACCGAGGAAGGACATCACCGGGATGGGCGTATCGCCCGGCTGCTCGGTCATCACGCTGAAATCGACACTGCGGCCGTCGATGCGCGGCGGAGTACCGGTTTTCAGGCGACCGACGCGCAGCGGCAGTTCGCGCAGGCGCTTGGCCAGAGCGATCGACGGCGGATCGCCAGCGCGACCGCCGGAGTAATTCTGCAGACCGATGTGGATAAGTCCGCCGAGGAAAGTACCGGCGGTGAGCACGACGTTATCCGCATGGAATTTCAGACCCATCTGGGTCACCACGCCGCGCACCTGGTCCTGCTCAACGATCAGGTCGTCGCAGGACTGCTGGAATATCCACAGGTTGGGTTGGTTCTCCAGGATTTCGCGTACCGCGGCCTTGTAGAGGATGCGGTCGGCTTGTGCACGGGTGGCGCGCACTGCCGGGCCTTTGCGGCTGTTCAGAACGCGGAACTGGATGCCGCCTTTATCGGTGGCCAGTGCCATGGCACCGCCCAGCGCATCGATCTCCTTCACCAGATGGCTCTTGCCGATCCCACCGATGGCGGGGTTGCAGCTCATTTGGCCAAGGGTTTCCACATTGTGGGTGAGCAGCAGCGTCTTCACGCCCATGCGTGCAGCCGCGAGTGCGGCCTCAGTGCCGGCATGGCCGCCGCCGATCACGATCACGTCAAAACGGGAAGGGAAATCCACCACGCACCTCGTGCCTGTTGATCAAGGAGAAATAAGAGAGCCGGACAGTATAGGGGTTAAGGGCTCTCGATTGAAGGCACCTGAACAAAAAATAGCCAATCGGTGCTGTGGGCTTCTATAGAAAATAAAAGAGAGGAACTTTTTTAAATCTTTTTAGAGCTTGTGTTTATGTATGGTGAAGCCGATTTCTGTGGATAACCACCTTGAGCCCTTGTGCCGTTTGTGTTTCACGGCATAACAACCCTGTGTCGATGCTGTCAGGTGGCAGGGGATCTCCGGTTTTCAGCCTGTGGATTAAGTGATCTGTTATCAACAGGTGGATTTATCCACGGCTTGCGACAGGTGTTGTCAACGTGGCTGTACGTGAGTTTTCCACAGGGTTCACGGAGGCCTGTGAAATACGTTTTTTCAGGCCTGGAAGCTAGTAACGGCGCTGGTTCTGTCGTTAATTCGGTTGTGGATAGAGGTTCATCTGATAAATCAGCGCGCAGGAGCGGGCGCGGTGACGGAATGGCTCCGTCACCGTTGAAGAAAAGCTGTTCTGTGGATTACTTGCCGATGCAGAAGCTGGAGAAGATGCGACCCAGCAGATCATCCGGTGTGAAGGCGCCAGTGATTTCGCCCAGGGCTTGCTGGGCCTGACGCAGATCCTCGGCCAGGAGTTCGCCGGCGCCGCTCAGGGTGAGCTGGGCGCGGCCGTGCTCGAGGCTGTCACCAGCCTGGCGCAGGGCTTCCAGATGGCGTCGGCGGGCGCTGAAGCTGCTTTCGGCGGTCTGTTCGAAGCCCATGCAGGCCTTCAGGTGCTCGCGCAGCAGATCCAGGCCATTGCCGGAGCGCGCGGAGAGGGTGAGGGTGACGTGACCGTCGGCGCTTTCTTCCAGTCCGATCGTCTCTGTGGATAAATCCGCCTTGTTGCGGATCAGGGTGACATGGGCCGGATCGGGCCGGCTGTCGAGGAACTCCGGCCAGAGGGCGAAGGGATCGCTGGCCTCCGGGGCTGTGGAATCCACCACCAGGAGCACGCGATCGGCCTCGTTGATGGCCTTCAGGGCGCGTTCCACGCCGATCTTTTCCACATGGTCATCGGTGCTGCGCAGGCCCGCGGTATCGATGATGTGCAGCGGCATGCCATCGATGTGGATATGTTCGCGCAGGACGTCGCGAGTGGTACCGGCGATATCGGTGACGATGGCCGCTTCCCGGCCCGCCAGGGCGTTCAGCAGGCTCGATTTGCCGGCATTGGGACGCCCGGCGATGACCACGGTCATGCCGTCGCGCAGCAGCGCGCCCTGGCCGGCTTCGCGCAATACGGCGGCCAGTTCGGCGCGTACCGCATCCAGTTGGGAGAGGACGTGGCCATCGGCGAGGAAGTCGATCTCTTCTTCCGGGAAGTCGATGGCTGCCTCGACATACATGCGCAGCTGGATCAACTGGTCGGTGAGATGGTGCACACGACGGGAGAACTCGCCTTGCAGCGAGCGCACGGCGTTGCGCGCAGCCTGGGCCGAGCTGGCCTCGATCAGGTCGGCGATGGCTTCGGCCTGGGCCAGGTCGAGCTTGTCGTTGAGGAAGGCGCGTTCGCTGAACTCGCCCGGACGCGCCTGGCGAGCACCCAGTTCCAGGCAGCGCTGCAGCAGCATGTCCATCACCACCGGGCCGCCGTGGCCCTGCAGTTCCAGTACGTCTTCGCCGGTGAAGGAGTTCGGCCCGGGGAAGAACAGCAGCAAGCCCTCGTCGATGACGTCGCCGTCGTCGGCGTGGAATGGCCCGTAGTGAGCGTAGCGGGGCTGTGGCTCGCGACCGCTGAGGGTGATGGCCATGGCGCGGGCACGGGGGCCGGAGACGCGGACGATGCCTACCCCACCACGGCCCTGAGCGGTGGCGACGGCGGCGATGGTTTCACGGGCTGCATTCATGTCGGCGGTCTCGTGGCTTTCTCAGGACAAAGAGGACGCTGGGCAAAACTATCCACATAGCAAAACGCCCCACGAGGGGGCGTTTTGGCAATCGTCGGGAGGGGCGATCAGGCGGAGGCCTTTTTCGCCGCACCCTCGATCTGACGGGTAATGTACCACTGCTGTGCGATGGACAGGCAGTTGTTCACAACCCAGTACAGCACCAGACCGGCCGGGAACCACAGGAAGAAGAAGGTGAAGATGATCGGCATCAGCTTCATGACCTTGGCCTGCATGGGGTCCGGCGGCGTCGGGTTGAGCATCTGCTGAACCAGCATGGTGGCGCCCATGATGATCGGCAGGATGAAGAACGGATCCTTCACCGACAGGTCGACGATCCAGCCCAGCCACGGGGCCTGGCGCATCTCGACGCTTTCCAGCAGTACCCAGTAGAGGGACAGGAAGACCGGCATCTGCACCAGGATCGGCAGGCAGCCGCCCAGCGGATTGATCTTCTCCTTCTTGTACAGCTCCATCATCGCCTGGGACATCTTCTGGCGATCGTCACCGTGCTGCTCCTTGAGAGCCTGCATCTTCGGCGATACGGCACGCATGCGCGCCATGGAACGGTAGCTGGCGGCGGACAGCGGGAAGAAGGCCATCTTGATGACGATGGTCAGCAGGATGATCGACCAGCCCCAGTTACCCACCAGGTTGTGGATATGTTGCAGCAGCCAGAAGATCGGCTGGGCGATGAACCACAGCGGACCGTAGTCGACGGTCAGTTCCAGGCCCTTGGACAGATCGCCCAGGTAGGCTTGCAGCTTGGGACCGGCATACAGGGTCATGCTGGTTTCGCCCTTGGCGCCCGGCGCGACGGTGATGTTCGGGCCGGTGAAGCCGACGATGTAGTTGCCCTGGGCGTCCTTGCGGGTCATCACATTGTGGGTGTCGCCCTTGGCGGGTACCCAGGCGGTGACGAAGTAGTGTTGCAGCCAGGCGACCCAGCCACCCTGGACGGATTCCTTGAACTGCTCCTTGTCCATGTCCTTCATGGACACTTTCACGTAGGGCTTTTCAGGGGTCCAGACCGCGGCGCCGAGGTAGGTCGACACGCCGGTGGCGGTGGTGGAGGACGGATCGGCGCTGGCGTCACGCTTGAGCTGGGCGAACAGGGAAGCGCTCCAGGGCTTGCCGCTCTGGTTGTCGATCAGGTAGCTCACGCCGACCTGATAGGCATTGGGGTTGATGCACTCGAGCTTCTTCTGGGCCTTTTCCTTCTCGGTGCAGTCGCCTTTCAGGCCGCGGTGGAAGGTGAAGCGCTTGATGTAGTTGACGCCATCCTGTGCATAAGTCAGGTCGACAACCATCTGGTCCTGACCGTCGGCCAGTTCGTACACCGGCTTGGCCGAAGCATAGAGCGGGCGGCCACTGGCAGCGGCATCCGGACCATTGGCACCGGTCAGGCCGCTCTGGGCCAGGTAGGTGCGCTGCTGGTCACGCTCGAACAGCGGGAAGGGTACATCCGGGCGATCCTGGCGCAGCGGGTACTGGGTCAGGCCCAGTTTCACCACATCGCCGCCGCGCGGATCGATGGCCAGGTCCAGAACGTCGGTCTTCACGCGGATCAGCTGGTCGCTGACGGCTGCCGGCTTCTGCTCGGTGGGCAGGCTTGCCTGGGCATTCTGGGCGGTCGGTACGTCGGCGTTGCTGGCCGCGCTGCCGGCAGGCACGGAGGTATCCGGCAGGCCTTCGTTCTGGTTGAAGGTCGCGGTCTGCGCTGGCAGTTCGGGCTGGCCGTAGTCCTTGTTCCACTGGAGGACCAGCGCGTAGGACACGATTGCCAGGGCGACGAATAGGATTGAACGTTTGATGTCCATGATTACTCGGCCGTCGAGGAAGGGGCGGTCTTGGATGGGGCTGGCGGTACCGGATCATAGCCACCGGGGTGCCAGGGGTGGCAGTGGCCGAGGCGACGAGCGGCCAGCCAGCCACCACGCAGGAAGCCATGGGTTTCGATGGCTTCCTGCGCGTAGCAGGAACAGCTGGGATAGAAACGACAGTGCCTGCCCATCATGGGACTGATGGCGTAGCGGTAAAACTGGATCAGTAGAAGCGCCAGTCTACGCATGGGAACTGTCGGCCACTCCCGGAGATTCTGTCGTAGGTTCCGGGCTGGGCCGATTGCGCAACAGGCGCTTCCAGAGCTTGCCGAACTGCTGGTGCAGCTCTTCATTCTCCAGATCGCCGAGGCCCTTGCGCGCGATGACCACGATATCCAGGCCGGCCAGCCTTTGCTGGTTGTGGCGGAAGGATTCGCGGAGAAGGCGTTTGAGGCGGTTACGCTCGACGGCGAGCTTGACGTTCTTCTTGCCGATCACCAGGCCGAGGCGGGGATGATCGAGACCGTTTTCGCGCGCCAGCAGCAGGATGTGCTTGCCGGGAACCTTGGAGGTGGGGGAGTCGAAGACCGCTGTGAATTGCCGGGCTGTCAGTAGACGTTTATCCCGGTCGAAGCCTTGACTCACCACCTGTGTCGGACAAATCAGACGGTCAGACGCTTACGGCCCTTGGCGCGACGACGCGACAGAACCTGACGACCGTTCTTGGTGGCCATGCGAGCGCGGAAGCCGTGGACGCGAGCGCGCTTGAGGGTGCTGGGTTGGAAAGTACGTTTCATGATTCGGTACCTGGGTTGACGACTTGAGGTCGCAGTGACCCCGTTTAAAGAGACCGGCGATTCTAGTGAAATCGCGCGGTCAGGTCAATTTCCAACCAGCGGCGGATACAAATATGAATAGAAAGGGAGGAAATCTCTTTTTTAAAGATTGAAGCGATGATTATGTTTAGGGATGCCCTGCCCTGTGCATAACTTCATGGAGGCAGCGGTACTGCACGGATTGGCCGAATGATAACCCTGTCCGGAATGGGTGGGTGGCCTGTGCGGCGCCGGTTGGAAAGCTGGGTATGGATGGCTGATTTTTCCACAGGGATTTTTTCCACAGGACGATCACCAGAGCCATCCCCTGCCTCATTCAGTTGTTATCCACAAGGCTCATGGCGTTATTATCCGACCACTGGCGAAATCATTAACACCTTGATTTTGCTTGTGTCCAAGCGTGTTTCTCATGTGGATAAGTTGGTCCGGCGGGGCTACAATAGCGGCCTGTTTCGCTTTGCGACTTCTTTTGGGGGATATCCGTGTCCGTGGAACTTTGGCAGCAGTGC